>CAZHYX010000119.1:0-8792 GCA_964536675.1 uncultured Flavobacteriaceae bacterium | reverse complement strand
TGATGGCGATGGTGTCATTAACGGAACAGAAATTACTGATACTACTGACCCATTAAATATGTGTAGTTTGATAATTATAAGTCAAACACTAACCCCAAGTTCAACATGGAATGCAGCAGATTGTGATGAAGATGGTAATCCAAACGGAACCGACCCAAACCCATTAGTACCAACCGCAGTAGATGATATTTTTACAGCACCTTTCGGAAGCCCAACCACCTTTAATATATTAACGAATGACGATTTCTTATCAGGAGCAAATACAAGTATTACCGATACAGGAAATGGTACAGCAGCAGGAACTGTAACCTTCGATCCAACAACAGGAGAGATAAGTTATACGCCAACTTCAGCAGAGGCAGTAGCAGGCGGAACCGTAACCGTAGAATATCAAGTATGTAATACAGTACCAGACCCTGATATTTGTGATACAGCTATAGTTACGATAACAATTACAGATTCAATTGATACAGATGGCGATGGCGTACCAGATGGGCAAGAGGCAGAAGATGGCACAGATCCAAATGATACATGTATTTATAATGTAGCAAGTCAAAACTTAGCCAATGTAACAGCAACATGGAATACAGCAGATTGTGATGGCGATGGTGTCATTAACGGAACAGAAATTACTGATACTACTGACCCATTAGATATGTGTAGTTTGGTAATAGCCAGTCAAACAGAAACTCCGAGTGCAGCATGGGATGCAGCAGATTGTGATAATGATGGTAATCCTAATAATACAGACCCTAATCCATTAACGCCAACCGCAGTTGACGATACCTTTGCAGCAACTTTTGGAAGTACAACCACATTCAATATATTAACGAATGATGATTTCATACCAGGTGCCAATACCAGTATTACCCAAACAGGTGGTACAGCAAATGGTACAATAACATTTGATTCTGCAACAGGAGAAATGACCTATGAACCAACCGCAGCAGAAGCTACTGCAGGAGTACCTGTAACGGTTATATATGAAGTATGTAATACCGCAGTAAACCCTGCAGTATGTGATACGGCAACTATAACGATAAATATTACCGATCAAGATACAGATGGCGATGGCGTACCAGATGGTCAGGAAGCAACCGACGGAACCAATCCTAATGATGGATGTAGTTACAATGTAGCAAGTCAAGTCATAGCCAATGTAACAGCCGCATGGAATGCCCTAGATTGTGATGGCGATGGTGTAATCAATGGAACAGAGATTACAGATACCACAGACCCACAAGATATGTGTAGTTTAGTGATCGCAAGTCAGACAGTAGCAGCAAGTGTAGCATGGGATGCAGCAGATTGTGATAATGATGGTAATCCTAATAATACAGACCCTAATCCATTAACGCCAACTGCAGTAGACGATACATTTACTGCACCCTTTGGAGGCCCAACCACGTTCAATATTTTAACCAATGATGATTTCTTACCCGGAGCAGATACAGCAATCACACAAACCGGAGGAACAGCAGGCGGAACAGTAAGTTTTGATCCTACAACAGGCGAGATGACTTACACACCAACTGCAGCAGAAGCAGTTGCAGGCGGAACCGTAACAGTAGAATATCAAGTATGTAATACCGTTCCGAATCCGGACGTATGTGCAACAGCAACAGTTACAATAACAATCACCGATGCAGATGATGATGGCGATGGTGTACCTAACGGACAAGAATCCACAGATGGCACCGATCCAAATGACGGATGTAGTTACAATATAGCAAGTCAAGTGATCGCCAATGTAACAGCCGCATGGAATACCCTAGACTGTGATGGCGATGGTGTCATTAACGGTACAGAAGTTACTGATACTACTGACCCATTAGATATGTGTAGTTTGGTAATAGCCAGTCAAACAGAAACTCCGAGTGCAGCATGGGATGCAGCAGATTGTGATAATGATGGTAATCCTAATAATACAGACCCTAATCCATTAACGCCAACCGCAGTAGATGACTCATTTACAGCACCAATTGGTGAGCCTACTACCTTCAACATTTTAACAAATGATGATTTTATACCTGGAGTGGATACAAGTATTATACAAACAGGAGGAACTGCTGGAGGTACCGTAAGTTTTGATCCTACCACAGGTGAAGTTACTTATACACCTTTAGATTCTGAATTAGATACAGATGTAACGATTGAATATCAAGTATGTAATACAGTACCAGACCCAGATGTTTGCGATACAGCAACAATCACAATTATGGTCAATAATCCTGATAGTGATGGTGATGGTGTATTAGATACTCAAGAAGAAATAGATGGTACAGACCCTAATGATTCTTGTGATTACAATGCAAATAGTCAAGTAATTACTGATGTGTCTGCTGAATGGAATGCATTAGATTGTGACGGTGATGCTGTTATAAACGGAACAGAAGTTACAGATGGTACTGATCCTTTAGATCTGTGTGATTTTGTTCCTGCAAGTAGAACTCAACAACCAAGCGATGAATGGAACAATGCAGATTGTGATGAAGATACTGTATCTAATGAAGATGAATGGGATCCTAATGGAGATGGAGATGGTCCAGATGATACTGATAGTGATGGAATACCTGATTATTTAGATACTGATGATGATAATGATGGAACTCCTACAATAGAAGAAGATGCTGATAATAATAATGATCCAACAACAGATGATTGTGATAATGATAATCTTGCTGATTATTTAGATCCTGATCCATGTATGGTAGAAATACCTACGGTTTTCACACCAGATGGTGATGGTATAAATGATGTTTTTGAAATTCCGGGATTAGCAAATATATTCCCAGATTTTGGCTTGAAAATTTACAACCGTTGGGGTAATATAGTATTTGATTATAATAATAATGGAAGGTCTCAACCACAATGGTGGGATGGTTTCTCTGATGGAAGAATGACTATCAACAATAGTAAAATGGTACCAACAGGAACCTACTTCTATGTAATCGAATTTAATGGTAACAATAGAAAACCAGAATCTGGTTGGATATATTTAAACAGGTAGTTAAACTAATAAAGGAGTGGAATTTATTTCACTCCTTAAAAAATGTAAAAATAAAAATATAAAAATGAAAAAATTCACATTATTTTTAGCTTTGAGTACAGTATTGTTATCGATAAACTCTTATGCACAACAAGATCCTCAGTATACACAATATATGTACAATATGAATGTTTTGAATCCCGCCTATGCAGGATCTAAAGGAACATTAAGTATCGGCCTGTTAGGAAGAACACAATGGGTAGGTATTGATGATGCTCCAAAAACATTTACCTTGTCAACTCATGCACCATTTGGTGAAAATATTGGTTTAGGACTTTCAGCAATAGTTGATCAAATTGGCCCTATAAAAGAGCAAAATGTATTTGCCGATTTTTCATATACAATTAAAACTTCAGAACAAGGTAAACTAGCCTTTGGTATAAAAGCAGGTTTTACCTTTCATAATTTAAATGAAGCATCTTTAAGAGCTATTGACCCTAATGATCCTTCTGTTTTAGATTTTGAGAATAGAACATTTCCTAATTTCGGAGCAGGTGCTTTCTATTATACCGATAAATTCTATGTAGGGCTATCATTACCAAATGTGTTAGAAACAAAACATTTTGACAGGAATAACGGTGTTACTAGAGCTTCTGAAAAAGCACACTACTTTTTAACAAGTGGTTATGTTTTTGACCTCTCAGAAAATTTAAAATTCAAACCTTCTACCATGGTTAAAGTTGCAAGTGGCGTACCATTGTCAGTAGACTTAAATGCTAACTTCTTATTGAATGAAAAATTTGAATTAGGAGCATCTTATAGATTAGATGATGCTATTAGTGGTTTAGTAAGCTTTTTAGTTACAAAAGATTTCAGACTAGGATATGCCTATGATTATACCACTTCTAATTTAGGTGATTTTAATTCAGGATCACATGAAGTATTTTTATTATGGGATATAGATCTTTCTAGAGATAATGTTATTTCACCAAGATTTTTCTAATTAAAACCAAATCAAAGATGAACTTTTCAAAGAAAAATCATAAACTCAAACAATTAAATCTTTTAGACATGAGTAAAATATATATAATTACAGCCTTATTTTTTAGTGTAAGCTTAATGATTGCGCAAACAACACCTGGTACCTATGCCGTAAAGAATATTAGTGTAAATACTGAATATGCTGATTTTGGTGTTGCTTATTTTGGTGCTGACAGTGTCGTTTTTTCTTCACCTAAAAATAAAAAATCGATTATTAGAAACATTTGGAAACCCAATGAACAACCTTATTTAGATTTATATGGAGGTTTAATTGATGGTGGTAGCGAAATTATTGACAAACATGAGGTAAAAGGTGTTGTAAATACAAGATTTCATGAAGCAATAGTGGTATTTACGAAAGATTTAAAAACGGTTTATTTTACGGGTAATAATTATCATAATAATGTTATAAAAAACGATGTTGACGGAACGCTAAGGCTTCAGTTATTTAAAGCTACGGTCAACCCTAATGGCGAATGGGCCAATGTTGAAAAATTACCATTTAATAGCGATCAGTTTTCTACCGGTCATCCGGCATTAAGTGCTGATGATAAAAAATTATATTTTAGTTCAGACGGCTTTGAATCGATTGGTAAGACAGATATTTTTGTGGTTGATATTAATGAAGATGGTACTTATGGTAAACCTAAAAATCTTGGATCAAAAATTAATACAACTGAAAAAGAAGAATTTCCGTTTATGAATGATAATGGTATTTTATATTTTTCTTCTACCGGACATTCTGGCAACGGGGGCTTAGATGTATTTGGGGTTAGATTATATGATAATACAGTTTCTGAACCTTTAAATTTAGGAGCACCTATTAACAGTGCGAGTGACGATTTTGTGTTTATTATTAAACAAGATAAAGGATATTTTTCGTCAAACAGAAGCGAAGGAGTTGGTGATGATGATATTTATAGTTTTAAAGTATTATCTCCACTCAAAATAGAATGTACGCAAATGGTAACTGGTGTTGTGAAAAACAAAGATACTCAGAAACCATTAGCCGATGCAGTTGTTGATTTAGTTGATAGTAATGGGAATAAAATTGAAGGAATCATCACTAAATTTGATGGTACGTTTACTTTTGAGATTGCTTGTAGTTCATCTTATAAAATAATCGGCACAAAAACTGATTTTATAAAAGATGAAGAAGCAATTGAGGCTAAAAATGATGAAGTTGAAAAAGGGATAACAGTTTCTTTAGAGTTAACTCCAGAAAAAATAAAAGAGAAAAAGATATTAAACATAAACCCAATTTATTTTGATTTAAATAAATCAAATATTCGCCCTGATGCGTCTAGAGTATTAGATAAAGTAGTTGATTTAATGAAAAAGAACTCAGATATTATTGTAGAGTCTCGCTCTCATACAGATTCAAGAGGTAAAGACGGAAGTAATTTATCATTATCAGATAGAAGGGCAAAATCAACTGTTGAGTATATTATCTCTAAAGGTATTGCTGCCGATAGAATAAGTGGTAAAGGTTTTGGAGAAACACAATTGTTAAATGAATGTGCAAATTTTGTTAAATGTAATAAAGCACAGCACCAAATGAATAGAAGAACAGAATTTTATATTGTTGATTATAAAAAATAAAAATAGAGTCCACTAAACTCTTTTTAAAACAAAAGCCTCTTTTTCGGAGGCTTTTGTTTTATACCAACCTAAGTTTGCAAAAGTATTAAATTCACAAAAATAATCAGAAAGAAAAGAAGAAGAATAAGGCTGTTTATACCATTGGTAAATTATATCGTTTAAATTTATAATGTTGTATAATTGAATTAATTTTTTAAATTTATTGTACATTTAAAAATTCGGTTGTAAACTATATTTCTTGTAGAATTTATTTAAGATATCAACGACTTCTTGTTCAGTATCTACCAATTTAATTAAGTCCATATCTTCAGGACTCGCATTGCCATATTTTTTAATAAGTACTTCTTGAACCCAATCAAAAATTCCATTCCAAAAATCTTTTCCTACTAAAATTATTGGAAACTTTCCAATTTTTTCTGTTTGTATAAGAGTCATAGCTTCAAATAGTTCGTCTAAAGTGCCAAAACCGCCTGGCATTACTACAAAGCCTTGAGCATACTTTATAAACATAACTTTTCTAACAAAAAAATAATCAAATTGTAAGTTTTTATCCTTATCTATATAAGGATTGTCATGCTGTTCAAAAGGTAATTCTATATTTAGCCCTACTGAAATACCTTTTCCTCTATGTGCACCTTTATTACCAGCTTCCATAATACCTGGACCACCTCCGGTTATAACTCCATAACCATTTTGAGTAAGTTCATAAGCAATACTTTCAGCAAGTTTATAGTATTCATCCTCTGGTTTATTACGGGCAGAACCAAATACACTTACGCAAGGGCCTATTTTACTTAACTTTTCATAACCGTCAACGAATTCAGCCATTATTTTAAAAATTGCCCAAGAATCATTGGTTTTTATTTCGTTCCACGTTTTTTGTTGGAGTTTTTCGATTATTTTTCGATCTTTATTTCGATTCATATCTTTCGTTATTTATTTCAGTAGATAAATTCATTTCTATTTGATTCTCTTTTACAGCCTTTGTATATTTTATCTTTGCGATTTTGCGAGGGTTATTTCCTAACTAGTGGCATTGAATAATCTTTGTTCTTTGTAAAACCTAAATGTCACATTGAGCATTATTGAGAAATAAAATACGTTTTATTTAGAATGATAGTAAACGTAGTTTATCGAAATGCCTAGAAATAGCAACATAAAAGCCCTTCTCCCGAATTCTCGGGACGCTAAGGGGGCATGTTAATTGCTTTTCAAGCTAAAATGTTTCATTCTAAGAATTACCCTTTGCGCGAAACAGACAAACATGCTAAGTTAATTCTTTTTTTAAAAACGTAGCGGTATAACTTTTTTTATCCTTTATGATTTCTTCTGGCGTTCCAACACACAAAATTTTCCCTCCTTTTTTCCCTCCTTCAGGTCCAATATCAATAATATGATCGGCGAGTTTGATAACATCCATATTATGTTCAATTATTAAAACTGTATTACCTCTATCAGTCAAGGTATTTAACACTTTCATTAGTACATCAATATCTTCAAAATGCAAACCGGTTGTAGGTTCATCTAAAATATAGAAGGTGTTTCCGGTATCTTTTTTCGATAATTCAGTTGCAAGTTTGATACGTTGTGCTTCACCCCCAGACAATGTAGTTGACGGTTGCCCTAAAGTGATATAACCTAAGCCAACATCTTGAATAGTTTTTAGTTTCTTATATATTTTTGGAATCAATTCAAAAAACGGCACACTTTCATTGATGGTCATATTCAACACATCTGAGATAGATTTACCTTTATAACGTATTTCTAATGTTTCTCTGTTAAAACGTTTACCAAGACAGGTTTCACATTCAACATAAACATCTGGTAAAAAGTTCATTTCAATAACACGAACGCCACCACCCTCACAGGTTTTACATCTACCAGTTTTTACATTAAACGAAAATCTTCCAGGCTTATAACCTCTTATCATAGCCTCTGGAGTTTTTGAAAATAAATTTCGTATCTCGCTAAAAACACCGGTATAAGTTGCGGGATTTGAACGCGGAGTTCTACCTATGGGTGATTGATTAATGTCAATAACCTTATCAATATGTTCTAATCCTTTTATAGATGTATAGGGCATAGGTGTTTTTACCGCTCTATATATATATTGATTGAGAATTGGGTATAAAGTTTCGTTAATCAACGTTGATTTTCCACTTCCAGAAACACCAGTAACGCAGATCATTTTTCCTAAAGGGAGTGTAACAGATACATTTTTAAGATTATTACCGGTTGCTCCTTTTAAAGTGATTTGTTTACCGTTTCCTTTTCGTCGGGTTTTTGGGACTTCAATTTTTTTAACTCCGTTAAGGTAATCGGCAGTCAATGTATTACCGCTCAATAATTCTTTAGAAGTTGTATTGCTAATAATTTCACCACCGTGCTTTCCGGCTTTTGGACCAATATCAATAATACAATCTGCACTTTCTATCATGTCTTTATCGTGTTCAACCACAATAACAGAATTGCCAATATCTCTCAGTTTTTGTAACGAATCGATCAAACGTTGATTATCGCGTTGATGCAAACCAATACTTGGTTCGTCTAAAATATAAAGGACGCCAACCAATTGCGAACCAATTTGAGTTGCTAAACGAATTCGTTGTGCTTCGCCACCAGATAGTGTTTTAGAACTTCTACTTAAAGTTAAATAATCTAGCCCTACATCTAACAAAAATTGAACTCTGGTTTCAATTTCTTTGATGACCTCAGAAGCTATAATAACTTGCTTCTCAGATAATTTTTTCTTTACAGCTACAAACCAATTAGCTAATTGAATGATATCCATTTCAGCTAAATCAGCAATACTCTTACTCTGAATTTTAAAATGTAAGGCTTCTATTTTTAGTCGAGATCCATTACAAACTGAACAGGTATTCTCATCCATATACGACGAAGCCCAACGTTTAATTGAAGTAGAACTCGATTCATCAAACTGATATTTAATAAAGTTTGCTATACCTTCAAAATCAATTTGATAATTTCTGGTAATCCCTAATTGTTTTGAAGCTACTTCAAATTTTTCATTGCCACCGTATAAAATAATATCTAATGCTTCTTTAGGTATTTTATCAATTGGTGTATTTAGAGTAAAGTTATAGCGTTCAGCAATTAGTTCTATTTGTTTAAGAATCCTTGCGCTTTTTTGATCTCCTAA
>CAZHYX010000118.1:0-8851 GCA_964536675.1 uncultured Flavobacteriaceae bacterium | reverse complement strand
GTCGTGGTATTCCATTAGGGAAAGTTGTTGATGTTGTTTCAAAAATGAATACAGGTGGTAAATACGACTCTAAAGCCTTTAAAAAATCTGTAGGATTAAATGGTGTAGGTACAAAAGCAGTAAATGCACTCTCTTCGTATTTCAAGGTGCAATCTATCAGAGATGAAAAAAGTAAAATTGCTGAATTTGAACACGGTAATTTAATTACTGATGATAGTATTCTGCCTTCATCATCAAGAAAAGGTACTAAAGTTAGCTTTACACCCGATGCTACTATTTTTCATAAATATAAATATAGAAATGAGTATATCATTAAAATGATTAAAAACTATGTGTATCTAAACACAGGGTTAACTATCGTTTTTAATGGAGAAAAATACTTTTCTGAAAACGGATTAAAAGATCTATTAGAAGAGAATATTGCTGCTGACGATATGTTATATCCTATCATTCACCTTAAAGGAGATGATATTGAAATAGCACTTACTCACAGTAAATCTCAATATAGTGAAGAGTTTCACTCATTTGTCAACGGACAACACACAACACAAGGCGGTACACATCAAAATGCTTTTAGAGAATCTATTGTAAAAACTGTTAGAGATTTTTTTGGTAAAAATTATGAAGCCTCTGATATTAGAAAATCTATTGTTTCGGCTATTAGTATCAAAGTAATGGAACCCATTTTTGAAAGTCAAACCAAAACAAAATTGGGTTCAACAGATATGGGTGGCGATTTGCCTACTGTCAGAACATTTATCAATGATTTTGTAAAGACAAATCTAGATAATTATCTACATAAAAATCCAACTGCAGCTGAGCAGATACAACGTAAAATATTACAAGCTGAAAGAGAGCGGAAAGACTTATCTGGTATTCGAAAACTAGCACGTGAAAGAGCAAAAAAAGCAAATTTACACAACAAAAAATTACGCGATTGCAGAGTCCATTTAGGTGATATGAAAAAAGACAATCGTTTAGATAGTACACTTTTTATTACTGAAGGTGATTCCGCAAGTGGCTCTATAACCAAATCACGTAATGTAAATACGCAAGCTGTGTTTAGCTTACGCGGAAAACCACTCAATTCTTTCGGAATGAGTAAAAAGATAGTCTATGAAAATGAAGAGTTTAATTTGTTGCAAGCAGCATTGAACATTGAAGACGGAATTGAAAATTTACGGTATAACAATATAGTAATTGCAACCGATGCTGATGTTGATGGTATGCACATTAGATTGTTATTAATCACGTTCTTTTTACAATTTTTTCCTGAATTAATTAAAGAAGGGCATCTCTACATCTTAGATACCCCTTTATTTAGAGTCCGCGATAAAAAAGATACTCATTATTGTTATTCGCAAGAAGAAAAACAAAAAGCAATAAAAAGTTTAAAGGGAAAACCTGAAATTACACGATTTAAAGGATTGGGAGAAATATCACCAGATGAATTCGTTCATTTTATTGGTGATAATATTCGTTTAGACCCGGTAATGTTAGATAAAGAAATATCAATAGACCAGTTACTAACATTTTATATGGGTAAAAATACACCTGATAGACAAAAGTTTATTATTGATAATTTAAAGGTGGAACTTGATTTAATAGAAGATTAAAATTTTAACTCTTAACTCTTCAAAGATTTGAAACCCTTCAAGAGCTAAAAGAATTAAGGATGCAAGAAGAAAACGAAAACATAGAAGAACAAAATAACGATAATAACCAAGAAACCATTACCAAAGTAACCGGTATGTATAAAGATTGGTTTTTAGACTATGCTTCATATGTGATACTTGAGCGTGCTGTACCCGCTATTGATGACGGATTCAAACCCGTACAACGCCGTATCATGCAGTCTATGAAAGATTTAGATGATGGTCGTTATAATAAAGTAGCAAATTTGGTAGGTCATACTATGCAATATCATCCTCATGGGGATGCTAGTATTGCTGATGCTATGGTACAATTAGGGCAAAAAGAATTGCTGATTGATATGCAAGGTAACTGGGGAAATACCCTTACAGGTGACCGTGCTGCAGCTTCAAGATATATTGAAGCTAGGCTTTCAAAATTTGCCTTAGAAGTTGTTTTTAATCCTAAAACTACAGATTGGCAACAATCGTATGACGGTCGAAGAAAAGAACCAATAGATTTACCTGTTAAGTTCCCACTATTATTGGCACAAGGTGCTGAAGGTATTGCCGTAGGACTTTCCACGAAGGTTTTACCTCATAATTTTAATGAATTAATAGATGCATCTATCAAACATTTAAAAGGTCGTAGTTTTAAATTAATTCCAGATTTTTTAACCGGTGGTATTGCAGATGTTACTAATTATAATGATGGATTTCGTGGTGGTAAAGTTAGAGTAAGAGCTAAAATATCACAATTTGATAAAAACACCTTGGTTATTAATGAGATTCCTTTTGCAACAACTACTTCTACATTGATTGATTCTGTCTTAAAAGCAAATGATAAAGGTAAAATAAAAATAAAACGAATAGAAGATAATACCGCTGCTGAAGTTGAGATTTTAATACATCTACCAAATGGCGTTTCACCAGATAAAACAATAGATGCATTGTATGCATTTACCAATTGTGAACAATCTATCTCTCCCCTTTGTTGTGTCATTGAAGATAACAAACCCATATTTATCGGTGTTTCTGAAATGCTCAGAAAATCAACAGACCATACAGTTGATTTATTAAAACAAGAATTAGAGATTCAACTAAAAGAATTAGAAGAACAATGGCATTTTGCTTCTCTTGAACGCATTTTTATTGAGAATAGAATCTATCGCGATATTGAGGAAGAAGAAACATGGGAAGGTGTAATCAAAGCCATAGATAATGGACTAAAACCGTTTACAAAACATTTAAAAAGAGCTGTAACCGAAGAAGATATTGTCCGCTTAACAGAAATCAGAATTAAAAAAATATCAAAATTCGATATAGACAAAGCCAAACAACATATTGAAAGTTTAGAAGATAAAATTGCAGAAGTAAAAAATCATCTTGCAAATTTGATTGATTATGCAATTAACTATTTCAAGAATCTAAAAACAAAATACGGTAAAGACAAAGGTCGTAAAACTGAAATCAGAACTTTTGAAGATATTGTAGCCTCTAAAGTGGCAATGAAAAATGCAAAACTATATGTAAATCGTGAAGAAGGCTTTATAGGTAAATCAATGAGAAGAGATGAGTTTGTAACTGATTGCTCTGATATTGACGATATCATTGTATTTAGAGCAGATGGCAAAATGATAATCACTAAACTAGGTGCAAAAACCTTTGTGGGTAAAGATATACTTCATGTTGCGGTTTTTAAAAAGAAAGACAAACGTACAGTATATAATTTGATCTATAAGGATGGAAAATCTGGTCCAACTTTTATGAAACGTTTTTCAGTTACAGCTGTTACCCGCGATAAAGAATATGATTTAACTGCTGGAAATAAGTCATCAAAAGTATTATATTTCTCTGCAAACCCAAATGGTGAAGCTGAAGTAGTGACCATTAATCTACGTGCAGTTGGTAGTATTAAGAAGTTAAAATGGGATATTGATTTTTCTCAACTAGCAATCAAAGGACGAAGTAGTAGAGGAAATACAGTTACTAAATATACTGTTAAAAGAATTGAATTGAAGGAAAAAGGTATTTCTACCTTAAAACCGCGTAAAATTTGGTTTGATGATACCGTTCAGCGCTTGAACGTAGATAATAGAGGTGATTTATTAGGTGAATTTACTGCTGAAGATAGATTGTTAATCATCAATCAATCTGGAAATGTAAAAACAATTATTCCGAATCTATCTACACACTTTAATGATGACATGATTATACTGGAAAAGTGGATACCAAACAAACCCATTTCAGCTATTCATTATGATGGTGAAAAAGAGCGTTATTATGTAAAACGTTTTATGATAGATAATCCTAATAAAGATGAATTATTTATCAGCGAACACCCGAAATCACAATTGGAAATCGTTGCTACAGATTTTAGACCAATAGCAGAAATAATTTTCTCAAAAAAAAGCTTAGAAAATCAAATTATAAATTTTGAAGAATTTATTTCGATAAAAGGCATTAAAGCTATTGGAAATCAATTAACTACAGAAAAAATAAAACAAGTAAATTTACTAGAATCATTGCCTTATATTGAGCCGGAAGTAAATTCAGTAGAAGTTATTGAAGAAGAAGAAATTGTAATTGATAATCTTCAAGTTGAAGACTCAGGAATAGTCCAAGAAAAAAATATTACAAAAGCTAAACCAACAAACCAAAATGGTGATGATTCAAATGCTGATGAAGACGGACAAACAGCCTTATTTTAAGCTATGGAAATATTCAGATTTATATACGATCTTAATTCTTTTTTGAATATTACTACATATATTATATTCATAATATTTATTACATGGATTATTTCAAGGATTATTCGTTTTTTACTAGTCAAATATATTAACAGAAAAAGTAGTAGTCAACAGTATAGTATTACACGATTAAAATTTGTCAAAAATTCTGTCAAGTTCTTTCTAGGAATTATTGCTTTTTTTGTAATTGTTTTTACAATTCCTATATTTAGAAGTAAAGCAGGCATTATTTTTTCCGGAGCAGGTATTTTAGCAGCAATTATTGGTTTTGCTGCCCAAGCAGCAGTTTCCAATTTAATTGCAGGTGCCTTTATTGTGATATTCAAACCTTTTAGGGTTGGTGATTTTATTAAATTAGATGATTTTCGTTTAGGTATAGTTGAAGATCTTACATTACGCCATACAGTAATTAATACTTTTGAAAATAAACGCCTCATCATTCCGAATTCTTTAATCAGTACAGAATCTATTTTCAATCATACTATTGATGACACTTACGTATTAAGTTTTAACAATATCATGGTTGGTTTACATGCTGATATTGACAAAGTAAAACAGATTATTATTGAGGAAGCCTTAAAACTGACTTATATTATCGATAATCGGACACCTGAAGAAATAGCCAATAATGCGCCTCAAATTAGAATTCGGATAAAGGAAATCAATGAAAATGGCATCTACTTACGTGCTTTTATTTGGGTATCAGACCCTTATGAGGAATTTAGAGTAAAATCAGATATATTGGAAGCCGTACATAAACGATTTCTTAAAGAAAATATTGATTTACCTGTTCCTGTACGAAAAATTATAGATAGCAAATAAGATTACTCCTTCTCAATCGAAAATTTGTAACCCCTTATCTTTCATGTATCTGCCTCATCGACCGAAAGGCGAGCACGTGGAATTAACAAACTAAAATAAACCCTGAGGTATTAGCTCAATTTATAGCTAGGTAAATAAAACTCAAAAGTACTTCCTTCATTGGGTTTACTAATAATTTTAATATTAGTTTCATGCAGTTCCATAATTTTTTTTACAATTGCCAAACCTAAACCGATTCCACTTTTCTTATGCTTTCCTTCAGTTTGTCTAAATCGTTCAAAAATATATTTTTGATCTTCTTTACTAATTCCCGGGCCTGAGTCCTTTATTTTAACGGTTACATTTTCATTATCATGATTGATCGTAATCTTTATTTTTCCTTTATTGGGTGTAAACTTCAAAGCATTATCCATTAAGTTTTGAATTGCACGCTCTACCAAACCAATATCAGCAAATACTAAAGGCGTTTTATCAATAAATTCAGTAGTTAGGTTAATATTTTTCTCTTTGGCTATTAGTTCATATTTAGATTGTATATCATACACTAAATCTGTAATAGCAAAGGGTTCTTTTTGGGGTTTTACTTGCTTCGCTTCAAGTTTAGAATATTCAAATAATTGTGACACAAGCTGTGTTAGTTGTTTGATACTTTTTTTAATAATATCTAAATATTCGTTATTTTGACCATCGTTTAAGCTCCCTTTTTTTATCTGAAGCGTTTCAATATAGCCTTGCATCACAGTTAAGGGTGTTCTTAAGTCATGTGAAACATTTGCCACGAGCTCCCTTCGCAGAACATCAACTGATTTAATTTCTTCTATATTTTGAACAATTGTATCTGCCATTTCGTTAAAAGTAATGGCTAGGGTAGACAAATCTGATTGTTCAGCATTTGTAATTCTACTTTCAAAATCACCTTCTCTAAATCTATTTACTTGAAAAATAATAGCGCGTAAATTTTTGGTTAAAAACCAAACGCTAAGCAACCCCATAATAATAGCAAAAACCATAGTTAAAACTGCTGCTCCAAGTCCTAACTTCATTATATAACTAGAGAAAAGTGATTCGCTTACAGCCTGAAATTCTTTCCCAGCTAAAACAATATATATAAATCCTTGATGCTCATTTTTTTCATACTGCGCAGCAGAAAAAATTTTCTTTTTTCCACTATATAGTGGATCATCACCTAAAATATAAACATTTCCTTTTTTACTAATAAATTCTTTTATCGGTTCTAAGTCTATCCTTTTTATTGGCTTTTCAGTATCAGAATGGTCTAAAACAACAGAATATAAAATTCCACCATCATTATCTAGTAAATAAACTTCAATACCCCTATTTACCGCCATCATATCATGCATAATATCACCAAAAAGTGGTTTGTTTACTGTACCATCATCTAAAAATGGGGAAGCATTTTTAAATTTTTCCTCAATTAGATGATTTGCAAGTTCTGCATTCAATTTTTGAGCGGTTTCTTCATAGAATTTACGACTAAAAAAGAGGGAGAGAAATATATACGTAAACCCTATTAAAATAATAATTATAAGAAATGAGATACTTAATTTTGCAACTAATTTGTTCGAAAGGGTTTTATTATTTATCATAATTTTTCTATATCTTCATTAAACTTGTAACCAACACCCCAAGTAGTAATAATATAAGTTGGGTTAGCCATTTCAGGTTCTATTTTTGCTCGTAATCGGTTGATATGAGAATTTACTGTATGTTCATAACCTTCAAAATCATATCCCCAAATAAGATTTAACAAATTTGAACGGCTATAACTTTTACCAGGATTTGATGCCATTAAAACTAATAATTCAAATTCTTTGGGAGATAAATCAATTTTTATATCATTTTTAAGTACTTTTCTTTTATCAATATTAATCACCAAGTTTCTAAACTTTAACTCTGAGTTTGTCCTGTTCTCAATACTTTCTCTATCCATTTTCGTTCTTCTAAAAACAGCTTTCACACGAGCAATAAACTCTCTAATACTAAATGGTTTGGTAATATAATCATCTGCTCCTATTTCTAGCCCAAGTACTCTGTCAATCTCTTCTACCTTAGCTGTCAACATAATAATAGGAGTACTTTGTGTTTTACGAACCTCTTTACATACCTCAATTCCATCCATTTCAGGCATAGAAATATCTAATATAATCAAATCAGGTTTTTCAGTTAAAGCAACATGCAGTCCATCTTTACCATTATAAGTCTTTAAGACTTCACAATCTATATCTTTTAGATGAATTTCAAGTAGATTTACAATCTCTACATCATCTTCTATGACTAATACTTTCTTCATTATGAATACGAATTGAATACAATACTATCACAAAAGTATCACAAAAACAATATGTTTTATCCATAGGTCTGATTATGTACAAATTATATCATTCATTTAAGATGACATATTACGATCTTGTCTTTAATAACAATCAGTTATTATATCACAAAAAAGTTATGCTTTTGTGAAAGTATCGTAATAACCTTTTTTGTTCTTTGTCATAATAAATTGGAAAAATAAATATTAATACTAAATTTTTTAACGATGAAAAAAAGGATTTTAATTTTAATGACAATTTTAGTTGGTATAACTATAAGTTGTAACAACGATGATGATAGTAGTGGGCCTTCTACAGCAGATTTAACACTGGCTATTAATGGTCTAGAAGATTTGGGTGCAAACTTTGTCTATGAAGGATGGATTATCGTAAATAGTGCTGCCGTTAGTACCGGTACTTTTACAAGTACAGCTACAAGTCAGACATTTACACTTGATGCCGCTCAATTGAGTGCAGCTACCCGTTTTGTATTGAGTATTGAGCCCACAGGTGAAACTGGTACTGCTGCCGCAACTCCATCAGATACAAAATTATTGGTCGGTGATTTTGCTGGTAATACAGCAACTGTTTCTATCGGAACTGTTGGAGATTTTAGCTCTACAATACCTTCTGGAATGTTTTTCTTAAGATCACCAACAGATGAGACCTCCGGAAATAATGGCAATGATGAAAGCGGTATTTGGTTTGGTTCACCAGGAATGCCACCTGCACCAGCACTAACATTACCTACCTTAGAAGCAGGTTGGAAATATGAAGGATGGGTTGTGGTTGATGGAACTGGTCCATTATCTACAGGAACATTTACAGGTTTTGATATGGCTGATGATAATGCTGGCGGTTCAATGTCATTTAGTGGTACTGAAAATAATGGCCCACCAATTCCGGGAGAAGATTTTTTCAACAATGAGCCTTCAGGGTTCTCCTTCCCACTTGATATTAGAGGAAGAACTATTGTTATTTCAGTAGAACCTGTACCTGACAATTTACCTGGTCCATTTTTATTAAAACCATTAGTTGGAATGGCAGGACAAGATACTGCACCAACAACTTATAATTTAGATTTTAGCAATGCTTCTTTTCCGAGTGGAACTGTAAGTAGATAGTCTAATATAAGATTAGTATAAAGAATCCCAAGATTAATTATTTCTTGGGGTTTTTTTTGATATAAAAATATTTTAGAATGTTATTACTACAGCCTTTTGTCATTGCTAAGGAGGTACTATAAAACTCGCAAGAAACAGATTGCTTCGTTACACTCGTAATGACGATAGAAAAGAAACCAATTCCTTTATTGCTT
>CAZHYX010000117.1:0-8877 GCA_964536675.1 uncultured Flavobacteriaceae bacterium | reverse complement strand
CCATTAACTAAGAAATAACCCTTTCAAGAGAAGGATCTTTTGAGTTAGTTTATTTTAACTCGATTATCATAGACGATTTACCATCTATTTTTAATTTTTCTTTTAGCGTGATAACCTTATCGGAAATAATCTCTTTTCCTGATGTGCTCCCTTTTATCATTTCAGCAAAACGATTCAGCTGTAATTCTTGTGTTTCAGGATTGTTATTGATAACGACCATTACCTTTTCAGTATCATTATATCTAAAATAAACATATACATTATTTTCTGGTAAAAACTGCATGGTTTTTCCTGTATGGATAACTTCCGTTTTCTTTCGCCAATTCAATACTTTTTTGGTAAAATTGAAGTATTCATTTTGTTTTTCTGTTCTTCCCTTTTCCGCGAAAGCATTATTTGTATCACCTTGCCATCCACCTGGAAAATCTTTTCTAATATCGCCATCACCGTTTTTACCTTTATCACCTAACATTCCTATTTCGTCACCATAATATATTTGCGGAATTCCACGAGCAGTAAAAACAAGTGTCATTGCTAGTTTGTACTTATTAATATCGTCACCATAAATTTCGTTGATACGATTGGTATCATGGTTCCCTGCAAACACTAATATATTATTAATATTAGGATACAGAAAATCATTTACAAAATTTTCATATACTTTAATCATTCCGTTGTTCCAAGACGCATTATCTTCATTAAAAACAGTTGTAACCGCATCATGCAAGGTGAAATCCATCACACTTGGTAAATTGGAATTATAACTTTGTATTGCACCTATTTTACTATCTTTTTGCCAGTATGAAATTTGAGATTGATCGTGCATCCAAACTTCACCAACAATGTTGAAATTTGGATATTCATCCATAATGGCTTTAGTCCATTTTGCAATAGCTTCTTTATCGTTATAGGAATAAGTATCCACTCTAAATCCGTCTAAACCTGCAGTTTCTATCCACCAAATGGCATTTTGAATCATATAATTTAATACCAAAGGATTGCGTTGGTTCATGTCTGGCATACTTGTATCAAACCAACCATTCATACAAGCTTTTGCATCAATTTGTGAAGCGCTAGTATCGTATTGCGTTGTCATTCTATAATTACTTCGTTGAAAACCTTTTTCGCCGTTTTCCCAATAATGAATCCAATCTTGGGTTGGTAAATCTTGTATCATCCAATGTTTGCTTCCCCAATGGTTTGTAACATAATCCATAATTAATTTCATGTTACGTTTGTGCATTTCATCCGCTAAACGTTTATAATCTTCATTGCTACCGTATCGAGGATCAATCTTATAAAAATCACTTTGCGCGTAGGTATGATACGAATAGGTGGGTTCATTATCTTCCAACAAAGGCGTACTCCAAATAGCAGTAGCACCTAATTCTTTGATATAATCTAAATGATCTATAATGCCTTGAATGTCGCCACCATGACGGCCACCATTAAAATCTCTATTCACTTTTTCAACAGTATTGTCTGTGCTGTCGTTATTCGGATTCCCATTCGCAAAACGATCGGGCATTATAAGATAGATTACATCACTAGCATCAAAACCTTTCCGTAAGGCTGAATTTTCTTTTCGTTGTTTTAATTCGTAGGGTTGAGAGAATTTTAATTTACCTTTTTTCAAAAAGCGGATTTGAAATTTGCTTGCTGGTATATTTTTAGTATCAATTGTAATAAAAATATAATTTGGATTTTCTGTTTTTCGGATATTTATAATTTTGATATTATCAGAAATGGAAACGTCATATTGTGCAATTTTTTTACCATAACACATAATTTGTAATTCTGTGTTTTGCATGTCGCTCCACCAAAAGGGAGGTTCTATTTTTTCTACTTGGGAGAAAATAGATAAACTGAAAGAAAAGGATAGAATGTAAAGTAAGTTTTTCATATTATTATTATTTTTTTTAACCCTTCCGTCAGGCTAAGGGCGTGACACCTTCCCTTGTAAGGGAAAGAGTTTTAGATTTGATTTCTTTTCGTCATTGCGAGGAGTGAAACGACGTGGCAATCTTATTCAACAGATTGCTTCGTTATTCTCGCAATGACGTTGTTTGGATTCATCTTCTAGACTCTAGACCTAACAGGTTTTGAAAACCTGTTAGGTCTTTGTTATACTTTCACCAAACTATTAGGCGAAACCACTATTTGTTTATCATTTACCAAAATAGCTAGTTCATTGTCTCCATCCACTTCAAACGAGGTGTCAGTTTGCGTTATAGTTACTTTTATAATTTGATTTCTAAAATTCACTTTAAATGAATAAGCTTCCCATTGTTTTGGGATTCTTGGAGTAAACGATAACATATTATCTTTAACTCGCATCCCTCCAAAACCTTCAACTATACTCATCCAAGTACCAGCCATAGATGTAATATGCAAACCTTCTTCAACTTCATGATTGTAATCATCTAAATCTAAACGAGCAGTACGTAAATAGAATTGATATGCCTGCTCCATTCTATCTAATTTTGCAGCTTGAATACTATGTACACATGGTGATAATGACGATTCATGAACTGTAAACGATTCGTAAAAATCAAAATGCCGTTCTAATTCTTTATCTGTAAAGTGGTCTTCAAAAAAGTAAAAACCTTGTAATACATCTGCTTGTTTGATATATGGTGAACGCAAAATACGATCCCAAGACCATTTTTGATTGATGGGTCTGTTCGATTTATCTAAATCTGCAACAGTAACTAGCTCTTTATCTAAATATCCGTCTTGTTGTAAATATACTTGCCGCTCTTCTGAATAAGGGAAGTACATATTATCTGCTACATTGCTCCACTGTTCAATTTCAGTATTTGAAAGCTGTACTTTATTTATAATTCTGGTATAATCAGAATTATAATCTGCTTTTATTTTTTCTATATTCTCAATGGTATATTTGATACACCATTGCGCTATATAATTAGTGTACCAGTTATTATTTACGTTGTTTTCATATTCATTTGGCCCGGTTACGCCAAGAATTACATACTTATCTTTTGTTTTAGAATAGTTTGCTCGCTGATGCCAAAAACGTGCAATAGCAATCAATACTTCCAATCCTTTTTCAGCAATATAACTGTAGTCATCCGTATAACGATAATAATTAAATATGGCATAGGCAATTGCTCCGTTTCGGTGGATTTCTTCAAAGGTAATTTCCCACTCATTATGGCATTCCTCACCATTCATAGTTACCATAGGATAGAGTGCAGCTCCATTTGAAAATCCTAATTTTTTGGCATTTTCAATTGCTTTTTCTAAATGATTATAACGATATTCTAATAGGTTTCTGGCAACCTGTTGTTCTTTGGTTGCCATATAAAAAGGAATGCAATAGGCTTCAGTATCCCAATAAGTACTTCCACCATATTTTTCGCCAGTAAATCCTTTAGGACCAATATTTAATTGTGCATCTTTACCTAAATAGGTTTGATTCAATTGAAAAATATTAAAACGGATACCTTGTTGAGCCTTTACATCACCTTCAATGGTAATATCAGCCTTTTTCCAAATTTTTGACCATGCTTGTTTTTGGCTAGATAATAAACCATCAAAACCTAATTGTGCTGCTTTCGTCAATGCTTCTTTGGCAGCATTAATTAGTTCATTTTTATCGTGATTTCTATCAACAGTATAACCTCCAAACTTATGAATGGTATAAGTTTCTCTTTGTTTTACTTGAGTTGTATATTTGAATCCGATTTCTGTTTCAGACTGAAAAATTTTAGGCTTTAATGCAATTGATTTATTGTTTAAAAAACACTGAGATTCCATAAAAGTACATACATAAAAATTCGTTTTCATAGTATGTGCTTCAATAAAAGCTTGATTATTTTCAGAATTAACATTTAGTGTATTCCAAAATTTATCATCCCAATTGGTATCTTCATTAGTAATATCGCTATCTAAATAAGGTTCAAAACTAATTTCAGCATTCTTATTAATAGGGCAAATTTTATATTCAATAGCCCCGATTTTGTCTAGCTCTAAACTTAAAAAACGTTTGGTTTCAACCTGAACAAGTATATCATTCGCTAGAGTTGCTTTAAAACTACGAGATAACCACCCTTCTTTCATATTTAATTCTCTTCGAAAAGTTTCTACATTTTTACACTTAGATAAGTCTAAAGTTTCTCCGTTTATACTTACATTAATACCTATCCAATTAGGTGCATTTAATACTTTTGCAAAATACGCTGGATAACCATTTTTCCACCAACCAACACGCGTTTTATCGGGGTAATATACACCGGCAATATAACTTCCTTGAAATGATGGGCCTGAGTATTGCTCTTCAAAATTTGCCCGTTGCCCCATAGCACCGTTACCGATACTGAATAGACTTTCAGAAGACTTTACACTGTCTATATCAAATCCTTCTTCTATGATTGACCAATTGTCTGGTTGTATATAATTTTGATTCATATTTTTTATTTTAGATAAAAGAACAAAGACAAAAGACCGCTTCGCTCAAAGACTTAAGTAAAACTCTTCTCTCTTTTCTTTCCTCTTTTTTCTCTATTCTTATTTTAAAGCCTTGAATAAGCTTTGCTTACTACCTTCAATTCAAAATATTTTTTTTGCGTTTCGGTAATGCTCAGGGCGACATATTTACTTCAAGAGAAAGACTGGTTTTTGTATTGTTTCTTGCGTCTTTCCGTCTTGTTTCTATTTATTTATTAACTCTTTTATATAATCTATACTCATTTCTGTAAAACCTGTAAACACATCATCTGCTTTGTGGAGTATGTTTTTTTGCCCGATACCTATCGAGGTCATCTTTGCTGTATTGGCAGCTTCTACACCTGCAACAGAATCTTCAAAAACAACACAGTTTTCAGGATTTATATTTAATTCATTAGCTGCAATTAAAAACACTTGAGGATTTGGTTTTGCCTCAGTAACATCATTACCATCAACAATAGTATCAAACCGATTAAATAGATTTACTTTTTTAAGAATCTCTCTGGCATTTTTACTTGCAGAGCCTAAAGCTATTGGTTGCTTATTTTCTATTAAATAATCTAAAACATTGGCAACATCAGGTAATATTTCACTTTCATCCATCTTAGCAATATAGCTGAGATAGTCGTCATTTTTTCTTGCCATTAATTCCATAAATTGACCTTCTGAAATTTCTTTATTTGCCCAACTTAATATTTTCTCTAACGATTTTACTCTACTCACACCTTTTAATTGTTCGTTTTGGACTTCGGTAAAATCAATACCAATACTATTGGCTAATTTTTTCCAAGCTAAATAATGATATTTTGCGGTATCGACTATTACTCCGTCAAGGTCGAATATAAATCCTTTTCTGATCATTTAATCGTTTGTTGGTTGATAGGATATAGCATCCTTATTGGTTATTAAAAGGTTGCTAAAACCGGCAATTATCAAACTTAATCCAGCAACAAACATTGCGTTAATTGCTTCTTCTCCGAATAAACTAGATATGTAATTAATTCCGCCTAAGGCAGCAATAATTTGAGGAATTACAATAAACATATTGAAAATACCCATAAAAACACCCATTTTATTTGGGTCAACAGAACTCGATAACATAGCATAAGGCATAGAGAGAATACTTCCCCAAGCAAAACCAATTAAGGTAAATGCTAATGCTAAATAGTTGGGTTCTGGTAAATAAACCATTACCAAAAACCCTATTCCGCCAAGGATAAGTGAGCCTAAATGCACAAACTTTCTATTAATTATTCTTTTTGAAGTGTAAAAAACAAATAGTAAAGCAAAAACCATTGATGATAATCCGTAAATCCCCATATAAGAACCTACTAAATTTGACGATTCTTGAAATGCTGTATTTGCAATACTAAAAGCTTCAACTTGTTCAGCAACATCCATATTATATGTACTTTCAATAGGGGCAGGTGTTTTAAAAACATGTTCCGTCAAAGCCGGATTTGCCATACTCCACATGGTAAAAAAAGCAAACCAGCTAAAAAATTGGACAATGCCAAGTTTCCACATTGTTGTAGGCATATTGCCAATATTATTTAGGATATCGGGTATAAATTGATTTTTACGTTTCTTTTCTTTTTCAAATTCCTCCATATCTTCTGGCGGATATTCTTTAGTAGTAAAAATGGTATAAAGAATACTTACCATAAAAACAAAAGCACCTATAGAAAAAGCTACTTTAACTGACATGGGTATTACTCCTGCATCGGCGGAATTACTTACGCCTAGTTTAGAAACCATCCATGGTAAGTTGCTTGCTACCCATGTACCAATACCAATAATTAAAGTCTGAACTACAAAACCATAAGAACGTTGTGATTCAGGCAATTTATCAGCTACCAATGCTCTAAAAGGTTCCATAGATATATTTATGGAAGCGTCAAGAATCCATAAAAATCCAGCAGCTATCCAAAGTGTAGGAGAATGTGGCATAAAAAATAAAGCTAATGTGCTTAAAACAGCTCCTACTAAAAAATAGGGCTTTCTTCTTCCCCATTTCACACTCCATGTTCTATCACTCATATAACCAATAATTGGTTGCACTAACAGTCCTGTTAATGGTGCTGCAATCCATAATAAGGGAATAGCATCTTTTTCTGCTCCTAAGGTTTGAAATATTCTAGACATGAATCCGCCTTGTAAGGCAAACCCGAATTGAATACCTAAGAACCCAAAACTCATGTTCCAGATTTCCCAGAAACCTAGTTTCTGTTTTTTCATAATGAAATAATTAAAATGATACTTTAAACCAATAGAAATATCAGTTTAAATACAGTGTGAAGTGTAAAATAGTAAGTTTAAAACTTGCGTTTCAGACGGTAAATATATAATTTTTTATTTAAAAGATACTTTTTTTTGAGTTTTTTGAGTGGAATTTCTAATTTTCAAATTGGTGGAAATTACTTTTATTTCAAAACTATTTTCAGAATTCTCTTTCTTTTGAATCCTATTAAGTAATAACTCAGCAGCTTGTTCACCCATTGTAAAACCGTGTTGAGCAACAGTTGATAGAGGTGGTGAGGAAAATTCAGAAATCAAACCATCAGTAAAACCAATAATCGCAATGTCATGAGGGATTTGTAAGCCTTTTTCTCTGGCAATTTTCATAGCAGTTGCTGCATATATTTCGTTTACCGCAAAAATCCCGTCTGGTAACTTATCTGGATTATCGAGTAACTTTTTAATCTGTTCAGCAATGTTAAAATCTTCATTAATTTTGATAACTAAACTGTTATCTATTTTTCTATTATTTTCTTTTAAAGCTCTTTCATATCCTATTCTGCGTTCTGTACCCACATTTACATGATCTGGCGTCGTTAAAATAGCAATTCGTTTACAACCTATGTCTATAAGATGATTGGTTGCCTTATGACCACCACCAATATCATCAACCAATACTTTATCACAATCTATTTGGTCAGTAACCCTATCAAATAAAACAAAAGGAATTTCATCATCAATTAATTGATTAAAGTGATTAAATTCTTTCTTTTCTAAGGTTTCTTTGGCTATAGAAACTAACAAACCGTCAACACTACCATCAGCAAGCATATTTATATTTAGCAACTCTTTATTATACGATTCGTTAGACAAACAAATCATCACATTATAACCTCTTTCATTGGCTATTTTTTCAATACCACTAATGACTCGTGAAAAAAAATGGTGAACAATTTCAGGGATAATAATCCCGATAACCATTGTTTTTTTATTCCGCAGTTTTAATGCCAAACTATTGGGTTTGTAATGGTAAAAATCAGCAAAAGCTTTAATTCTCTTACGCGTTTCTTCACTAATTTCATGACTGTCTTTTAAGGCTTTTGAAACAGTAGAAATAGAAACGCCTAATTCTTTGGCAATATCTTTTATGGTAATCTTAGACTTCATCGTATTAGTATAACCACAAAAAAAAGGAAAATTGGTTGAAAAATGCTACTTTTTAGTGTGATTATTTTAGTAAAATACAAAAGTTTTTAACACGAAACCGTTTTCGTAACGGTTTTATTTAGTATGTCATTGTTAATTCAATGTTAAGGATGTACATTGACCCCGTGAAATGTAAAGTTTATTAAGTTTTTAACTCATTAATTAACTCAAATTAAATTTATGAGAAATTTTAAAAATACTTTTTTAAGTATAGTATTGCTTTTTCCTGTGATTGCTTTTGCGCAATTTACGATTAAGGGAAAGGTTACAGATAAAACTACTAAAACCGAGTTACCGGGCGTTAATGTTGTTATAAAAGGAACAACCAGCGGAACGACAACCGATTTTGATGGTCTGTATGCAATCAATAATGTAAAGGCTGGTGATGTGCTGGTGTTTTCGTTTATTGGATATAATAATTTTGTGGTTACTGTAACTTCTGAAGCTGATATTAATGTTAAACTAGAAGAATCTGCTGAAAGTTTAGATGAGGTTGTGTTAATTGGTTATGGTAGTGTTAAGAAAAAAGATTTAACGGGATCTGTTGATGTAATTACATCTAAAGAGTTTAATCAAGGTGCTATTATATCACCGGAACAATTACTACAAGGTAAAACAGCTGGTGTTAGAATTACCACTTCCGGCGGTCAACCTGATGCTGCTCCAAATATAAGAATTAGAGGAGGGGCTTCGTTGTCGGGTAACAACAATCCTTTGATTGTAATTGATGGTGTTCCTGTTGATAATGGTGGAATATCGGGTGTTAATAATCCTTTGAGTTTGATAAACCCAAATGATATTGAAAGTTTTAGTATTTTAAAGGATGCATCTGCAACCGCTATTTATGGTTCCAGAGCGTCTAATGGTGTGCTTATTATTACAACTAAAAAAGGAACCTCAGGAGAAGCGAGGTTTAATTTTTCGGCAAGAACATCTATTAGTGATATTACTGATCAAATTGAG
>CAZHYX010000116.1:0-8879 GCA_964536675.1 uncultured Flavobacteriaceae bacterium | reverse complement strand
TTCATGATGAAATATACAAAATATATACGGCATATCAAAATTAAAATGGTATAACTCAACAGGAATCTACCTTATTTTTTATAAAATAGAAAGTGAAAAGCCCAGTATGCGTTGGGAAGAAGCAGTAAAAGTGGCCCTATGCTTTGGCTGGATAGATTCAACTGTAAAAAGGCTAGATAATGAACGCAGGCGTCAATATTTTTGTCCACGAAATCCAAAAAGTGTTTGGAGTAAACTGAATAAAACCTATATAGAAAACTTAATTACAGAAAACCTAATGCATCAAAGTGGTTTAAAAAAAATAAAGACTGCTAAACAAAATGGTTCATGGATTGCCTTAGACAATGTTGAAAATTTAATAATACCTGCCGATTTACAAATAGCTTTTAATAAAAATAGTATTGCTTTTAACAATTATCAAAATTTTGCACCAAGCTATCGAAAAAGTTACTTATACTGGCTTAATCAAGCTAAGCGTAAAGAAACAAGACAAAATAGAATACAACAGATTATTGAATTTTGCCAAAATAATTTAAAAAACAGGCAATAAAACCGTTTATGTTAGGTCAATAATTGTTGATAAATAAGCTATGCTAAAACGCCACAAAATTCTATATTTGTACAACCCAATTTCAATAACTATCCAATAAATTAAAATAGTTGGTATGAAATGAGCCTAATTAAAAATTTCAATGCCTCTCGATAGCCATCAGGGCGAAATGATTATTACGCGCATTCTATCTGACCATTAAAAAAATAAATATTAACAGATGAAAAATTACGTTGCTTTAGTATTGGCATTCTTTTTTGTAGTTATATTAACTGCACAAGATCGAAAACTAGAAATAGAATCTGCAATAACAACAAAACATTCAGTTACCATTAAAGGTAAAGTTGTTCCCTATTCAGCTACAGCCGGCACTCAGCCTGTTTGGGATAAAGAAGGCAAAGTAGTCGCGTCATTATTTTATACGTATTATAAGCGTTCTGACATTAAAAATGATGCTAGCAGACCTTTAGTTATTTCATTTAATGGTGGACCTGGTTCAGCTTCTGTCTGGATGCATATTGCTTATACAGGTCCTCAAATTTTAAAAATTGATAATGAAGGTTATCCTGTGCAACCTTATGGTATTAAAGAAAATCCATATTCTATTTTAGATGTAGCGGACATTGTGTTTGTGAACCCTGTTAATACAGGATATTCAAGAATTATCAATTCCGATAAGGATAAGAAAGTTGACCGTAAGCAATTTTTCGGAATCAATGCAGATATAAAATATTTAGCCGAATGGGTCAATACTTTTGTTACCAAAAATAATAGATGGAGGTCTCCTAAATATTTAATAGGTGAAAGTTATGGAGGCACACGAGTTTCAGGTTTGGCATTAGAGCTACAAAACAAACAATGGATGTACTTAAATGGCGTAATTTTGGTTTCGCCTGCCGACTATAAAGTGCTAAGAACAGGCGGACCCGTTTCATCAGCTTTAAATTTACCTTATTTTACAGCTGCAGCATGGTATCAAAAAGCTTTAAGTACTGATTTACAGCAAAAAGACCTGTTAGAAGTTTTACCCGAAGTAGAAAAGTATACTATTGAAGAAGTGATTCCTGCACTTACTAAAGGTGGTTTTTTAAATGAAGCTAAAAAGAAAGAAGTAGCCGCTAAAATGGCATATTATTCTGGCTTATCAGAAAAAGTTATCTTACAAAATAATTTAAATGTATCGGCATCGTTTTTTTGGAAGGAATTAAAACGTGAAAAGGGTTTTACTATTGGTAGATTAGATTCTCGTTATTTAGGCATTGATAAAAAAGATGTAGGTATTCGCCCTGATTATAGTGCTGAACTCACTTCTTGGTTACATTCATTTACACCGGCAATCAATTATTATTTAAGAGAACATCTAAATTACAAGACAGATATTAAATACAATATGTTTGGCGATGTCCATCCTTGGGATAATAGTAAAGATAATACTAGAGACAATTTGCGTCAAGCTATGGCTCAGAATCCTTATTTAAATGTACTGTTTCAGTCTGGTTATTATGACGGTGCAACCACATATTTTAATGCAAAATATACCATGTGGCAAATCGACCCTAGCGGCAAACTCAAAGATCGCTTAAGTTTTAAAGGATATAGAAGTGGACATATGATGTATTTACGCCGTGAAGATTTAAAAGCTGCTAATGAACATTTGAGAGAATTTATAAAAAAAACAATTCCTAAAGAAGGTACACCTGCCAAGTATTAATATCTATGAAAATAAAACTACTGCTTTTTATATTTTTAATGACAGACCTTGCTTATAGTCAACCTGCTACAGAAGTTTATCTTTTTGATTTTATACAAAATGATAGCGTTTTTACTGTTGATAACCCCATAAATATATCTAATAATATAGGATATGATAATCAACCTTCTTTTTTGAATGACGGGTCAGGAGTTTTATTTGCTTCCACTAGAAATAACCAAACTGATATTGTTTTATACAATTTAGAAAATCAAACCAAAGCTTGGTTAACCAATACTTTAGGAAATGAATATTCGCCTATACAAACACCTTATGGAAAACACTTTACGTCCATTCGTTTAGAAAAAGATGGCACTCAATTATTATGGGTGTATTCCTTTAGTAGAAGAAAAACTAAAGTGTTAATCGAAAATCTGGCAGTAGGGTATCATGTATGGTATGATAAAAAAATGGTTGTGGTTTTTGTACTTGGTGACCCTTCAACACTAGAAGTTTCTAATTTAAAATTTAAAATTAAATATCCTATAGAAAAAAATATAGGTAGATCAATTCATAAAATTCCGGAAACAGATTTAATAAGTTATATTAGTCTCCAAGAAAATGAACCTGAAATATATTCAATTAACCCTGTTAATAGTGAGAAGAAATATATTACTGATGCTTTAAAAAATTCACAAGATATGGTTTGGACTCCTGATGGCACCATTATTATGGGAAGGGAGGACAAATTATACAAATTAAAACCCGGTATTGATAAAAAATGGATAGAAGTTGCGTCTTTAAAGGAATTTAAATTAACAGGTATTACTAGAGTAGCCATAAGTCCTTTAGGAAACAAAATAGCAATTGTAGTTGATGAAAATGGAAAGGAATAGGTTTTAGGTTAAGTGGTATTGATTTTATTAACCACAAGGAGCACAGGGGTTTACACAAAGTTCACAAAGAATTATTTCTATTTTACTTTTTGCTCTTAGTACCTCCATAATGTTCTTTGCAGTCTTTGCGTAAAATATTCAAAAAGATACACTTTGCGAGCTTTGCGTGAAATTTAACTCACTAAACTAACCGCAATTTCAGCTGCTAGTCTTGCATTATTATATACCAATTGAATATTAGCGTCTAAGCTTTTACCACCTGTAAATTCTTTAACTTTTGCTAATAAAAAAGGAGTACTTTCCTTACCAATAACTCTTTTCTGTTCTAATTCAACAATAGCTTTATTAATAACGGAATTAATTTCTTCATAATCTAATTGGTATTCAGACGGTATCGGATTCGCAATTACAACACCTCCTCCTAAATTCATATCCCATTTAGCTTGTAAAAAGCTTGCAATCTCACTAGCTGAATCTAATCTATAATCAACTTCAAATCCACTTTTTTGTGTGTAAAAAGCAGGTAATTCTTTCGTTTTATAACCTAATACCGGTACACCATGCGTTTCTAAATATTCAAGGGTCAAACCCAAATCTAAAATTGATTTAATTCCCGCACAAACAACAGCAACATTGGTATTTGCTAATTCTTGTAAATCAGCTGAAATATCAAATGACGTTGTGCCGCCTCTATGTACACCGCCAATTCCACCGGTAGCAAACACTTTGATCCCGGCAATTTCAGCTGCAATCATAGTAGAAGCAACCGTAGTTGCACCATCCACTTTTTTAGAGATCAAATAAGGGATGTCATGTCTGCTTGCTTTTACAATCTTTTCTCCTGCTTTCCCTAAGTATTCTATTTCATTTTTGGTTAATCCCACCTTAAATTTACCATTGATAATGGCAATGGTTGCCGGAATGGCACCATTATCTCTGGCTATTTCTTCAACTTTTTGTGCTGTTTCTACATTTTGCGGATAGGGCATTCCATGTGAAATAATAGTAGATTCCAACGCCACAACTGGTTTATTTTTATCTAGTGCTTTTTGCACTTCATGACTTATATCAATATAGTTTTGCATTCTTATTTTTTGTACTTGGCAATCCCGAAAGGGTTTTAAACCCTTTGGGTTATTAAATTCAGATCAAACTAACTTTAATGTTACCTATTCTTTTAGTACTGTTTCTGAATTTTGAGAATAAGGTATTCCATTAAAAATAATGGTAGATTCTAAAGCAACAATTGACATCTTTCTTTTTAAAATGTTTCAACTATTGCATTTATTTCAAGGTATTTTAAAATCATACAATAGCATCTAAAACCATTTGTTCAGTAATGTCAGGGTGTACTGCATTTTTATGTTGTATAGTAATTTGTGCACATGCAGAACCAAATTTTGCCATATCATATAGTTCTAACTTTTTAATTTCACTATATATTATTCCAGCCGTAAAAGCATCACCGGCTCCATTTGTATTTACTGGTGAAATAATATTATTTTTTGAAATGAATATTTCATTTTCATCACCACAAGCAACACCGTCACTACCTAATGTTATAAATACTTTCTTTACACCTAACTTTAAAAAATGCTCAACCAACTTTTCATAGTCGCTTTCATTCTCAACTTCAATATCGCTTAACAACTCAGCCTCTATAGCATTACATTTTAAAATATATACCTTGTCAAGAATAGATTTAGCTTTCAACGCTTTCTTTGCTGTAACTGCTTCTAAAATAAAGCGTGTGTCGGGTAAACGTTCAATCGCCAATTCTAAAATTGATGTAGGTAAATTTGTTTCCAACACACAATATTCATTTTGAGCAATAACATCTAAGTTATCTAAAATAAAAGTATCAGGAACATCATCATAGATATCCATAGCTGCTAAGCCTAATGCCAAATCATTAAAGCGATCCATTATCGCTACATATAAAGGTGTAGCACTACTTTCTTTTGTTAAAGAGTGTTTAATAGAAATATTTAGATCATTACATGAATTGATCAATGTTTTTGAAAATTCATCAGTTGCAAAAACACTTAGAAATTCAACATCAAAATCCAATCGTTTTAAGTTTTCGGCGATATTTCTACCAACACCGCCAAGAATTGTTTCTATCGTACCTGTATTAGAATCTTCAAATATTAACTTCTCTTTTGAAAAACCAATCAAATCAATAATAGAAGCACCAAGTATTGTAATTTTAGGAGTATCTGCCATTTTAATAAAAGATTAAGTTTAAATTTAAGTAATTTTACACGATTAAGCAAAAAACAAATGGAAAAATTTCAATCTATATTTAAAGTTGACAAACCAATTATTGGTATGATCCATCTAAAGGCATTGCCTGGTACGCCTAAATTCAATAATAATATCAATGAAATTATAGATATAGCTTTAGAAGAAGCAGAAGTCTATAAAAAAGTAGGAATTGATGCCTTAGCCATTGAAAATATGCATGATGTGCCTTACTTAAAGAATGATGTTGGGCATGAAATAAGCTCAATTATGAGTATTATCGCTTATGAAGTCAAAAAACTGAGTAGCTTACCTTGTGGTGTTCAGGTATTATCTTCAGCCAATAAAGCAGCATTAGCAATTGCTAAAAATGCAGGATTAGATTTTATTAGAGCTGAAGGTTTTGTTTTCGGTCATGTAGCCGATGAAGGATATATTGACGCCAGTGCAAGTGAACTGCTACGTTATAGAAAAGCAATTAACGCTGAACATATAGCTGTTTTTACCGACATTAAAAAGAAACATAGTTCGCATGCGATAACTACAGATGTTGATATTGTTGAAACCGCAAAAGCAGCAGAATTCTTTTTAAGTGACGGACTCATTCTTACAGGAATAAGTACCGGGAAATCGGCAAATATGGATGAAATCAATGAGGTAAAAAAGGCATGTAAAATTCCAGTAATTGTAGGATCAGGAATTACTCTTGATAATGTAACTCAATATCTATCAAATAGTGATGCTCTAATTGTAGGTTCTTATTTTAAAAAAGACGGATTATGGGCGAATAAGTTAGATCAAGATAAAATTATTCGCTTTATGGATAAGGTTGAGAATATACGATAAGTCTTCTGCTAAAACATAAAATGGAATTCAGATAACACTGATTATCGAAAATTTTTTCAATTGTGAATTATTATTCTCCAGAACTTGTACTGAGCCTAGTTGAAGTATCAGCGTTCTATATAAGAAATTAACAGGATATTTTTACTATATTTACTATTACTATGTTAGAATTTATCCTTAATAATAAACACATCAAAACTGCTGAACACATTGGCATTACATTATTAGATTTTATTAGAGAAAACCAACAGCTAAAAGGAACAAAAATTGGTTGTAGAGAAGGCGATTGTGGAGCCTGTACCGTTTTAATAGGAACTTTACAAAAAGATAAAACAGTCAACTATCAAAGTATTACATCGTGTATCTCACCTTTAGGAAATGTTCAAAGTAAACATATTGTAACTGTTGATGGCACTAATTTACAAGATAAATTAACGACTGCTCAACAGGCAATGACTGATAACTACGCTACTCAATGTGGATTTTGTACTCCAGGGTTTGTAGTTTCACTTACCGGATTGGCTCTAAAAAATACTTATATTTCTCATGAAGATGGACGCAATGCTATTAGCGGAAATATTTGCAGATGTACAGGATATAAATCGATTGAAAAAGCGACAAAACAAGTAGTTGATTCATTGGAAGAAAAGGATTCAACAAATTCCATTCAATGGTTAATTGATAATGAATTTATTCCTGAATATTTTACTGATATTCCTGAATGGTTGGCTAGCATTGAATCGAAAAATAGCACAGTTAAAAATTCAAATCATGTAGCTGGAGGAACAGATCTATATGTAAGACATGCCGATAAATTAGCTGAAGAAAACATCAATCTTTTAACCGCCAATAATGAACTTACCGGTATTACTTTTTATAAAAATAGCTGTGCAATTGGTGCTTTAACCACCGTGACAGATTTGATGTATAACAACTCAATACAAGCTTATCTTCCTGAGATACAAGCTTATTTAAAGCTGGTCTCTTCTGAACAGATTAGAAATATGGCTACTCTTGCCGGTAACTTTGTAAATGCCTCTCCAATTGGAGATATGACAATCCTTTTCTTGGCTTTAAACAGTAATATAACTATTAAAAATAATGATGGTAAGCTAAGAACAATTGAATTAAAAGATTTTTATACATCTTATAAAGTATATGATTTACAAGAGAATGAAATTATTGTAAACATTGCTTTTGAAGTCCCTGACAGCTCACATCATTTCAATTTCGAAAAAGTGAGTAAAAGAACACATTTAGACATTGCAAGTGTTAACTCAGCTATCAATATTAAAACCAATGGCAACACTATTGAAAATGTTCATTTAGCTGTTGGTGGTGTGGCTCCAATTCCGAAATATTTACATAAAACATCTGCCTTTTTAGCTAATAAAGAGATTACTATTGAAGTGCTTAAGGAAGCGAATTTAGTGATGCAAGAAGAAATATCACCCATTAGTGATGTAAGAGGTTCGAGTGACTATAAAAGATTATTGGCAAGACAATTATTCTTTGCTCATTTTACCAAACTGTTCCCAAAAAAAATAAGTCTAACCGAATTAGTTACCTTATGAATAGTATAAAAAATATAGATTCTTTTGGTCACGTAAGGGGTGAATCACTCTTTGTAGATGATATTATAGTTCGGCAAAATACACTATACGGATTGGTTTTCGATTCCCCAAAAGCACACGGTATTATCAAGAAATTAGACCTCGCTAAAGCGGAAGCAATTGAAGGTGTTGTTAAAATTTTTACATATAAAGATATTCCAGGTGAAAATCAAATTGGAGGTATTATTCCTGATGAACCCTTATTGGCAGAAAATGAAGTGCATTTTGTGGGGCAACCTGTTGCATTTATTGTAGCAACTTCTGATAGCATCGCAAAAAAAGCTAGAGCACTAATAGAAATAGAAATAGAAGAACTTCCGATAATAACCGGAGCAAAAGAGGCAGCTGATAAAAAACAGTTCATCAACAAACCTAGAACTTTTAGTTTAGGAAATACTAGCGAAGCTTTTGATGGTTGTGACTATGTTTTTGAAGGCGAAGTTTTCACTAACGGACAAGAACATTTGTATTTAGAAACACAAGGTGCCTATACTGTGCCAATGGAAAACGGTAGCATTAAAGTTGCTTCTTCCACACAAGGACCAACTCAAGTTCAAAAGACAATTGCCAAGGTGTTGGGTATTGGTATGCATTATATTGAAGTAGATGTCATCCGTTTAGGTGGTGGTTTTGGCGGAAAAGAAGATCAGGCAACTCCCTGGGCTACATTGACAGCTTTAGCAACATTTCAACTAAAAAAACCTGTAAAATTAATATTGAATCGTCATGACGATTTGAGAATGACTGGCAAACGCCATCCTTATGAAAGTAATTTTAAAATAGGCCTTAATAAAAATTTAAAAATCATTGCTTTTGAAGCTGATTTTTATCAAAACGTTGGTGCGGCTGCTGATCTGTCTCCGGCGGTTGCCGAAAGAACATTATTCCATGCTACCAATAGTTACTTTGTCAAAAATGTCAAAACTACGGTATATAGTTGTAAAACAAATCTTCCTCCCAATACAGCTTTTAGGGGTTTTGGTGGCCCACAAGGTATGTTTGTAATTGAAGCTGCCATTGCAAAAGCTGCAGATAAAATA
>CAZHYX010000115.1:3799-8889 GCA_964536675.1 uncultured Flavobacteriaceae bacterium | reverse complement strand
TTTCTAAAAATGGAAAGAAAATTGGTGTAATGGTAAATGATAAAGCCGTAGTTGGCTTCCCAACACCATCTCGTAAAAACGAATTCTATTCGCAAACTATGGTAGATTGGAAATGGCCAGAATATTCAACACCAACCTATATAAAATCACACATTCATTTAGATGAATTAGATAAATCTAAAGGTGAATATGTTTTAGTTCCAACGTTTAGATTACCAACATTAATACACTCACGTTCTGGTAATGCGAAATGGTTGGTAGAAATCTCGAATAGAAATCCGATATGGATGCATCCTGAAGATGCAGCAAAATGGGGTTTTAAAACAGGCGATTTAGTAAAAATGAATACCGATATTGGCTTTTTTATCGATAAAGTTTGGGTAACACAATCTATGAAACCTGGTGTTGTAGCTTGTTCACATCATATTGGTAGATGGAAAAAACCACAAGATCAAGATGGAAATCGTTGGGCAGTTAATACGGTAGATATTTCGAATGATGGAAATGGTGTTTGGAAAATGAGTACCATTTCTGGTATTAAGCCTTTCGAATCAAGTGATAAAGATTCCAAACGAATCTTTTGGAAAGATGGTGGCGTACATCAAAATATAACACATGCAGTTCATCCAGATCCAATTTCTGGTATGCATTGTTGGCATCAAAGAGTACGAATAGAAAAACCAGCAGAAGGTGAAAAATACGGTGATATTGCCGTAGACACCAATAAATCTCACGAAATATTTAAAGAGTGGTTAGCCATGACAAGACCAGCACCAGGACCAAACGGCGAACGAAGACCACTTTGGTTTAAACGAGCCTTTACACCAGATAAATCTGAAGGAGGTTGTTATTATATTAATGATGATAAAAAATAATTAAGTGTATACTGATTTCCTAGCCCTTCCAACGTTTGAAACGCTAGAAGGGTTTTTTAGATTTTAAACTATAAAACGTGAAAATAATGTAAATAACATAGTTTTTCACGTTTTTAAATCTAAAATCATTAAAATCTAAATATATTTGTCCTATGGCAAAAGTATTACAAGTATATAAACAGCTTAAAATATTACGAGAACGTTATTTTCACGTTTCTAAAAATAAAGAATCATTATTAAAACTCATAAGTGAAACCGAAGCTTCTGAACAAGTATATAACTCGAACGCTATAGAGAATAGCACACTTTCGTTAGAAGATACCGAGAAAATATTACTGCAAATAGATTTAGATCGTTTTATATCTGAAAGAGAGCTTTTTGAAACTAAAAATTTAGCACGTGTCGTTTTCTATATAGAAACTAAAGCGAAAGAAAGAGAACTAGATTTTGAAATGATTTTACTCTTACATAAAATGCTATTATCAAATATTAGAGATGATATTGCAGGTAGATTTAGAAATTTAGATGAATGGGTAAAAGTAGGAAACCATATTGCCATAGATCCAAAAAATATAAAAGAAGAGTTAGGCAGTATGTTAATAGATTATCAAATTAATAATGATAAGAATATTATTAAAAGAATAGCTAAATTACATTTAACTTTTGAGCAAATTCATCCATTTGTAGATGGAAACGGAAGAATAGGAAGAATTTTAAATAATTATTTGTTGATAAGGGGAAATTATATTCCAATTAACATTAAATTTATAGAACGACAATTATATTATAATGCTTTTAGAACCTTTAATGCAAATGGTAACACTGACATTATGGAAGAAATTGTTGGTAAAGCACTTACAAATAGTTATCATAAAAGATTAGCTTATTTAGAAGGAAAAAAAATAGTTACTCTAAATGAATATTCCAAAATAAATAAAATTTCTCATTCTAATTTAATCAATAAAGCAAAACGACAAACTATTGAAGCTTTTTTAGAAAAAGGAATTTGGAAAATAGGCTTGTAGTTTTAAACCTTATTATCAACTATTCTATTTAAAAATAAATTTTTAATAACTAATGAAAAATCCAGAACTAGATTTAGCTTTAAACTTCGTCGAAAAAACAGATAGAAATATCTTTTTGACAGGTAAAGCAGGAACTGGAAAAACAACTTTTCTCCATAAAATAAAAAATGAATCTTTAAAAAGATTGGTGGTGGTTGCCCCAACAGGAGTTGCTGCAATTAATGCAAAAGGTGTGACGATACATTCCTTTTTTCAGATGCCTTTTGGACCTATTATCCCAGGAATGGAACAAAATAAATCAGGCTTCAAACATAAATTTAGCAAAACTAAAATTGATATTATTAGGTCATTAGATTTACTGATTATTGATGAAATTAGTATGGTTCGAGCTGATTTATTAGACGGTATTGATCAAGTATTAAGGCGTTACAAAAATAGAAACAAAGTATTTGGGGGTGTTCAAGTATTAATGATTGGTGATTTACAACAACTCTCACCCGTTGTAAAACCTTACGAATGGGAATTACTTAAAAACCATTATGATAATGCTTTTTTTTTTAGCTCAAATTCTTTTAAAAAGTGTGACGCAATTTCAATTGAATTAAAACATATTTATAGACAGGAAGATGAGAAATTTATCACTATTCTAAATGAAATTAGAAACGATACACTCACGCCAAAATCAGCGGAGACTTTAAATAAAAGATACCAACCAGATTTTGTTCCTAATAAAAATGATGGTTATATAACGCTCACAACTCATAATAATAGAGCAAATACTATTAATGAATTAGAATTGAATAAGCTAAAATCTAAAAGCGAATTTTATACTGCAAAAATTGAAGGTAAGTTTAATGAATATGCCTATCCAACACATGAAAAATTAGAATTGAAAGTGGGTGCGCAAGTCATGTTTATTAAAAATGACAGCAATCCTGAAAAAAGATATTTTAACGGAAAAATTGGAACAATAACCTATTTAGATAAAGATTCTGTTAACGTTCAATGTCCTGATGATGAAAATGAAATTGAAACAACATCCGAAATTTGGGAGAATGTAAGTTATACCATTAATCAAGAAACCAAAGAAATATCTGAAAATATTGCAGGGTCTTTTTCTCAAATTCCATTGCGATTGGCTTGGGCAATTACCATTCATAAAAGTCAAGGTTTAACTTTTGAAAAGGCTATAATTGATGCTGAAGCTTCCTTTGCGCATGGGCAAACCTATGTGGCTTTGAGTAGATGTAAATCATTAGAAGGTATTGTATTAAAAACACAAATTAAAGATAGTAGTATTATCAGTGATACCAAGGTAGATTCGTTTACTAAAGAAGTTGAAAATAACCAGCCCAATGATTCAATTTTAAATGAATCTCAAAAAACATATCAATTAAATTTAATTACTGATTTGTTTAATTATTATACCTTTATCTATCCGTTAAAACGGATTATTGACATCTATTATAATAATAAAACGAGTATAGAAGGGAATATCATTGAAATCATTCCAATTATTAAAGATAATGTAACTAGCTTGTTAAAAATTAGTACAACATTTAAAAATCAAATAGATCAATTAAGTACTTCGGTGGATAGCTTGGAGAGCGATACAACTTTACAAGAAAGAATCTATAAAGCAATTACTTATTTTACCAATTTTACCAATGAAAAAATTAAAACCCCTTTTGAAACAATAAGCTTTACAACCGATAATAAACAAGTAAAAAAGGATGTAAATAAACAATTAGATCAATTAGAAGATTTAACATCAAATAAAATCTATTGTTTAAATGGCTTGACCGAAAAATTTTCAGTAGCTAATTATTTAGAATTACGGGCAAAAGCTGTTTTACAGAAATCAGAAAAACCATCTCGAAGTCTCAAGGAAAAAAGAGCAGAAATAACGGCAACAAATCATCCAAAATTATTTGAAGAATTGAGAGAGTTACGTCACACAATTGCACATTCAGAAAACGTACATCATTATCAAATATTTACACAAAAATCGCTATATGAAATGTGCGAATATTTTCCAACCACTCCAAAACAATTAAGAACTATCAATGGTATGGGAAAAGTGAGAGTGGAAAAATATGGCGAAGAGGTTTTAGAAATTATTCTAAAATATGTTAATGAAAATAATATTGAATCTGGGTTTACTAGTGAGGGCTTTTCTTTGAGTGAAACCCTCACTAAAAAAATACCAAAAAAGGGAGAGACACAACAACTATCTTATGACTTGTTTAAAAAAGGAATGTCAATTAAAGAAATTGCTAAAGAGAGAGGGTTTGTTACTGGAACAATTGAAAGCCATCTATCACAATATATTTTAAGTGGTGATTTAAAAGTTGAAGATATTATGTCTAAAGACAAATATTTAAAGCTCAAAAAAATAATGGAAACAACTTCTTTTGAAGGACTTACTGACCTTAAAAATAAAATTGATGATAAATTCACTTATGGAGAAATGCGAATGGTTAATATGGAATTAAATAGTAAGTAATATAAACCAACCCATTCAGCTTCTGAAACACGGGTTGGTTTTTATTGACTCAAAAATGTTAAATTTGCAAAATGCTAAAAAAAGTTTTCCCTTTTCTTACATGGTTACCTTTAGTTAAAGGCTCTTTAAAAGATGATTTAATTGCAGGAATCACAGGAACAATTATTGTAATCCCACAAGCAGTAGCTTTTGCAATGATTGCAGGTTTACCACCGATTTATGGGTTTTATACTGCAATGATTACGCCTATTATTGCAGCATTATTTGGCTCATCATACCATTTAATTTCAGGCCCAACTACTGCTATTTCAATTGTAGTATATTCTACATTGGTAAAATTTGTAAATCCTGAAACTGATTTAGAAGGGTTTATTTCATTAGCATTGGTACTCACGTTTTTAGCGGGATTATTTCAATTTGCAATGGGATTGGCTCGTATGGGTAAATTGGTAAATTTTGTATCACATTCGGTAATTATAGGATTTACTGCCGGAGCAGGAGTTTTAATTGCCTTTAAACAATTAAAACATGTGTTCGGAATTAAAGTCCCACAAGGAAGCAGCATAGTAGAAATTGTAACTTATATAGGTAAACATATTTCAGAAACAAATTGGTATGTATTTTTGGTTGCCGTCGGAACCTTAGCAATTGCATTAATCATTAAATTATTTATAAAACCATTAT
>CAZHYX010000115.1:0-3789 GCA_964536675.1 uncultured Flavobacteriaceae bacterium | reverse complement strand
AAGATACTATATGTTAATTTCAATGGTATTAGGAAGTGTGTTAGCAATTGTATTAGGAGGCGAAACAAACGGAATTCAAACTGTTGGTGATATCCCTTCAAACTTACCACCTTTTAGAATTCCAGATTTAAGTTTTGAAAATATTAAAATATTAAGTTCTGGAGCTATGGTCTTGGCATTACTTGGTTTAATTGAGGCAGTTGCAATAGCAAGAGCAATAGGTTTACATACACATCAAAAAATTGATGGAAATCAAGAGTTTATAGGGCAAGGTTTATCAAACTTAATGGCAAGTTTCTTTTCAAGTTATGCAGGTTCTGGTTCATTTACACGATCGGGTGTTAATCATCAAGCAGGTGCAAAAACCCCAATGTCAGCAATATTTGCATCCTTATTTTTAATGGTAGTTTTACTATTATTTGCCAAATATGCATCTTTTTTACCCAAAGCAGCAATGGGTGGAATTATATTATTGGTTGGCTATAATTTAATAGATTTTCATCATATAAAGCAAGTTTTTAAGAGTAGCGGAAGAGAATTAATTGTATTGGGAATAACCTTACTAGGGACATTATTTTTTGACCTTGAATTTGCGTTGTTGGCAGGTATTTTTGCTTCCTTTTTCTTTTATATGGAACGTACTTCAAAACCCAATATTGCTACATTGGCTGTTGATAAACAAAGAAGGTTAATAAATGTAATTAGAGATAATGAAGCGTTGGAATGTTCAAATATGAAAATACTTCGTATTGATGGTTCATTATATTTTGGCTCTATTGAAAAAATATCAGATTATTTATCAAATTTGTATAAAGAAAATAATATTCAACATGTTTTGATTGCAGGAGATGGTATTAATTTCATTGACTTAGCTGCGGCTGAGTGGCTTAGTAGTGAAATATTAGAGTGGCAAAAAAATAGAGGAGGAATATACATTGCCGGTTTAAAAACGGTAAGCCAAGATGTGCTTAAAAAGGGTGGGTTTCTTGAGAAACTAGGGCAAAATATTTTCTTTAAAGACAAAAAAACAGCGATTGCCGAAATGCATAAAAAAATAGATCAACCTTGTAAAGTAAAGGCTTTTGAGGAATGTTCTTAAGTAATTTATAATTATTTATTTCATCATCAATGTCTCACTGAGCGCAGTCGAATGATTATTTCTTAACAATATCTTCTCTTAGGGGAGATAATATGTTAAGTAACTCAAATCACACAACACATCATATTTACTTAGTATCTTTGCACAACTAAAATAATCAATACTATATGAATTTTAAATCAATATTTCCAATATTAGATTGGTTACCAAACTATAAAAAAGAATGGTTTAAAGGAGATTTAGCTTCAGGTTTAACTGTAGGCGTAATGCTAATTCCACAAGGAATGGCTTATGCATATATTGCAGGTTTACCTCCAGTTTATGGCTTATATGCATCTATTGTTCCGATATTAATTTATGCTATTTTAGGAACTTCAAGGCAGTTAGCAGTAGGTCCGGTAGCTATGGTTTCTTTACTAACAGCAACGGCAATTAGTTCTTTTACAGGACTTTCTGCTGAACAGTATATTAGTTATGCTATTTTATTAGCATTTATGGTTGGTGCAATTCAATTTGTGTTAGGCTTGTTTCGTTTAGGCTTTTTGGTTAATTTCTTATCACATCCTGTTGTAAGCGGGTTTACTTCTGCCGCAGCATTAATTATTGGTTTAAGTCAGTTAAAAAGTTGGTTAGGTATTAATATCATAAGGTCACACCATATCAATGAAATTTTAATGAACGCTTATGATAAGTTTGATGAAATAAATTGGACTTCATTTGGAATAGGAATTATTGGTATGTTATTAATATTAGGAGTTAAAAAAATAAATAAATCATTGCCAGGTTTGTTATTTACAGTAATTTTTGGAATTCTTGCAGTTACTCTTTTAGGATTAAATGAAGGGGAACATGCAGTTGAAATTATTGGAGATATTCCTAATATATTGCCAAGTTTTGAGATACCTGAAATGAATCTAAATTTATTGAATAGTTTATTACCAATGGCATTGACTATTGCTTTGGTGAGTTTTATGGAAAGTATTGCTGTTGCAAAAGCAATTCAATCTAGACATAGAGATTATAATGTAGAACCAAATCAAGAACTAATAGGTTTAGGTTTGGCAAATATATTTGGTTCATTTTTTCAATCATATCCAACAACCGGTGGTTTTTCAAGAACTGCTGTTAGTGATCAAGCGGGTGCAAAAACAGGGCTATCAGCAATTATAAGTGCATTATTAATTATAATTACTTTATTGTTTTTAACACCGTATTTTTATAATTTGCCAAAAGCAATTTTAGCAGCTGTAATTATGGTTTCCGTTTTTGGTTTGATTGATTACAAAGAAGTTATCCATTTATGGAAAAGTAATAGAACTGATTTTTTCTTACTAATTATTACTTTTTTTGCTACCCTAACTATTGGCATTGAAAAAGGAATTGGTTTAGGTGTAATTTTATCATTAGCAATGGTTATTTTTAAAACTACCAAACCACATGTTGCTGTATTGGCAAATATTCATGGAACTCATTTTTATAGAAATGTTAATCGTTTTGGAAAAGATGTTGAATTAGAAGAAGATATTTTAATAGTACGCTTTGATGCACAATTATATTTTGCAAACACTACATTTTTTAAAGATAAATTGGAAGAATTTGTTACTGAAAAAGGCGAAAAGCTAAAATTTATAATTATTGATGGAGAAAGTATGAATAATTTAGACAGTTCAGGAGTTCATGCTTTAAAAGATGTTATTGATTTGTATCAATCTAAAGGAATTGAAATTGCATTTTCAGGATTGAAAGGTCCTGTTAGAGATGCTATGTTAAAAGGAGGTGTTATTGATAAAATTAATTTTGACCATTGCTTTATGAGCATTCAAGAAGCTGTTGATTGTTATAAGAATATGTGTAATGATCTTCCAGCTGAAAAGAAATTTAACAAATTTATTGAACAATCTAATTAAAAAGTAAAACTCTAAACAGGTTCATAACTAAGTAAATGTAACCTATATTACATAGAAAGTGCACAATTTAAACTAATTTTGTGTACTATATTTATTAACCTTTAAAAATTAAATATTATGCATTTTGAAATGATTTATGACAAAAGCCTTGCACATGCAAGCTACTTTATTGGCTGCCAAAAAGCAGGTGTTGCCGCTATTATTGACGCTAAAAGAGATGTAGATACTTACATTGAATTAGCGAAGAAAAATAATATGAAAATCACTCATATTTTAGAAACGCATATCCATGCTGATTTTTTAGCAGGATCAAGAGAATTAGCTGAATTAACAGGAGCTGAAATGTACTTGTCTAATGAAGGAGGAGAAGGTTGGGAATACGAGTTTTCAAACAATGAATTAAAAGATGGAGATACCTTTATGGTAGGCAATTTAAAATTTGAAGTGTTACATACACCTGGTCATACTCCAGAAAGTATTAGCTTCTTATTAACTGATACTCCGGCAAGTCCTGAGCCAGTAATGTTTTTTACAGGAGATTTTGTTTTTGTAGGAGATATAGGAAGACCAGATTTATTAGAAAAAGCGGCAGGTATGACGGGAACAGCAGATGCTGGGGCAATAGAAATGTACGATTCTATTAAGCGTTTTAGTGATTTACCAAATCACATTCAAGTATGGCCAGCTCATGGTGCAGGTTCTGCTTGCGGTAAAGCATTAGGTTCGGTTCCAAGTTCTACTGTTGGATATGAAAAACATCGTAATTGGGCTTTTCAATATAAA
>CAZHYX010000114.1:5565-8996 GCA_964536675.1 uncultured Flavobacteriaceae bacterium | reverse complement strand
TAATCAAAATATTTTTTGTTAAAATAACTTTTGTTAGGTAACCTAATCAATTATATCAAACCCTGTATATTTTTTTAGTACTTCAGGAATTTTAATTCCGTTTTCTGTTTGATAATTTTCCAATATTCCTGCTAATACTCTAGGTAATGCTAATGAACTTCCATTTAGTGTATGTGCCAATTCACTTTTACCATCAGTATTTTTAAAACGTAATTTTAAACGATTTGCTTGAAATGTTTCAAAGTTTGAAACAGAGCTTATTTCTAACCATCTATCTTGTGCTGTTGAGAACACTTCAAAATCATAAGTTAGAGCAGCAGTAAATCCTAAATCGCCACCACATAGGCGTAAAATACGATAAGGCAACTTTAATTCACGTAATATTTCTTGTACATGGTTAACCATTCCGTCAAGGGCTTTATAAGAATTGTTAGGATGTTCAATACGTACAATTTCTACTTTATCAAACTGATGTAATCTATTTAAACCTCGTACATGAGCACCATAAGAGCCTGCTTCACGCCTAAAACAAGGAGTATAACCGGTATGTAAAATAGGGAAATCACTTTCTTTTAACAATACATTTCTATATAAATTGGTAACTGGTACTTCCGCTGTCGGAATCAGATATAAATTATCTCCGGTTACATGATACATTTGACCTTCTTTATCAGGTAATTGACCAGTGCCGAAACCTGAAGCTTCATTGACTAAATATGGTACTTGAACTTCTTGATAACCGGCATCTGTATTTTTATCTAAAAAATAATTGATTAAAGCACGCTGTAATTTAGCACCTTTACCTTTATATACAGGAAAACCTGCACCTGTTATTTTTGTGCCTAATTCAAAATCAATAATGTCATATTTTTTGGCTAATTCCCAATGTGGTAAAGCACCACTATATAATTTGGGGATGTCACCTTCTTTAAATAGTTCTTCATTGTCTTCTTCAGTAGAACCTGCCGGCACTAATATATTTGGGATATTAGGTATCTGATACAATAAGTTATTGAGATCATTTTGGGCATTAGATAATCGTTCGTTCAATTGCTTAGATTGTTCTTTTAACTGAATTGTTTTCTCTTTTAAAATAGTCGCTTTTTGTTGCTCACCAGATTTGAATAAGATGCCTATTTCTTTAGAGATTTTATTTGATTCAGCTAAAATATTTTCTAATTCTGTTTGAGTGGTTTTGCGTTTTTCATCAATTGTTAATACTTGATTGATAATTGTCTCAGCACCGACAAAGTTTCGAACAGCCAATCTTTCTATAATATGGTCTTTATGTTCTCTAATAATTGATACTTGTAACATGATTTTGTTTTAAAGAAGATGCAAAGATAAAGAATGATTTATTATTGACGAATTCTGAATTACGAATTATTTTAATTTGAAACTTAAAAAAACCGTGTATGGCAACGATGCGCTTTAGAACTTTTAGTAAAACGATATGCGAGTACTATTTCATGACTGCCTCCACTAAATTGGTTTAGACTTTTTAACGAATAGTCAAATGAGTAGCCAACCGAGAAAACAGGGTTTAAATCTACACTTACAATAGTGCTTAAAGATTGACCATTATTATAAGCCAATCCGAAAGTAAAAGTCTCATTATATAAAAAATTAGCTGATGCATTTATTGATATAGGTGCACCTCCTACAATTTTAGTTAAGATAGCCGGTTTAAATTTAAATTCACGATTGATTTTAAAAACATAACCACTCAAAAAATAATAATGAGGTCTATCAGTAATTTCTCCATCAAAATGGTTGGTATGTAATAAATTTAAAACAGAAAGGCCTAAATACCAATTACTACTGTACCAATATACACCTGCGCCTACCGTTGGGGTAAATTCAGATTCTATAGGTGTAATTAAAGGATCGTTTGGGTCTTCAGCTGTGCCCTTACCTAAGTTGATGGTTAATATTTCACTTCCTAATTTTAACCCAAAAGCTAATTTGGTTTTTTCTGAAGGTTTTATGGTATACGAAGCATCAATATTTATATTTTTTTGATCTACAGGTCCTATTCTATCTAGTATAAAAGATATACCTACACCTACAGGCCATTTTTTTAGATTTTTATGAGAACTAATAGCATGTGTTTGTGGTGCTCCGTCAATTGCTACCCATTGTAATCTAGACGATAAAGTAAGGCTCAAATACTCTTTGCTACCAACATAGGCAGGGTTAAAAAGCTGGGTATTATACATGTATTGCGTATGATGAGGCGTTTGCTGACCTTGAGTTGTATTACTCATTATAAACAAAAAATAAATTACAGATATGATTTTTATGATGTTTCTCACTATCTATTAATATATAGCCAACCTGAAAGCTTCTTGTTGTCAAAGTTCAAATCGATTGTGTAAAAATAGGTGCCGGGTGGTACTTTTTTTGAACCATTTATTGAAAAACCAGAAGTTGCCACACCATCCCAATCATTCTGATAACCTATTTTTTCATAAATTAAATTACCCCATCTATTATAGATTTGAAGTTTGCTGTTTTTAAATTTGAGAATGCCATTTATTTTAAATAATTCATTAAAACCATCACCATTGGGCGTAAATATGTTGTTAACTGTAATAATTATATAAGTTATTAAGGCCTCATCTGATGATATGGGAGAACAAATATTATTTTGATCTGAGGTAATTACTCTAAATAATGAATTGTTAATAGATGGTCTGATATTAGTGATTGTAAGTGTATTTGAATTGATGCCATCATAATCAATAGTATCTGTAATATCTTCCCATAGATTGGTGGTGTTATTAAAAAATTGCCATTGATAGGTTAGATTTTCATTGCTTATAGCGTCAACAGTTAATACAATATCATCATTATCTAAAGTTAAATAATCTTGAGGATGTTGATTTATTGTAATACAACCTTGACTATAAATTGTAGACTGAAATGTTATAAAAATAAAACCAAAAGCAAAAAGAAATCTATACATTATAATCAATCAGGGGACATTAGTCTATAGAAAAAACGACCAATTTTAAGTGATATTGTATTATTGTAGTATCTTATTCTTGTTAGAAGGCAATAGCCATTCACTATGTTTAAAGTAATCCCATTTTACAGAAGCAATATCAATAGTGTCATTTATTAATGGCTGATAAGATTTTCCGTTTACACTTACCTTTCCTTTAACAAAAACAGATATTTTTTTTCCTTTTTTGGCATATTCTTTTTTGAGGTGTTGTGCGAATTGCCAAATCATATCAGGTTTAGCACTCATTGCGCCTATTTGCTTTTGCGTAAGGTAATTAATCAGTTTTATTGTTTCTTTATTATTGGTTGTTTTATCTACAACTGTAAAAATTTGATAACCACTTTTTGAGCGTAACATCATCCGCCAACTTAAACGATGTCCTTCTTCTGTCCAGAGTACATTTTCTTTAATGAACCAATGC
>CAZHYX010000114.1:0-5555 GCA_964536675.1 uncultured Flavobacteriaceae bacterium | reverse complement strand
TAGTGGTAATAGTATTTGTATTGCAAAATAAACTCCGATAAATAGATAATAGTAATTTTTTTGTTGTGGTAGAATAATCTCATTTTTATCATATAAAGGTTTCTTTTTCAGAAATATATTTCGGATGGTTTTGGGCTCAAAAAAGAAAAGTGCAAATGATAGGCTCAAAAATGGAAAAATACCTACTTGAAAAATAATTGCATTAAACAAGTGGAAAAATATGGAAAGAGCAAAACCAAAAACACGTGTTTTTTTGAATAATAATAATGGTATAATTAATAAATCGAAAAGTAAGCCGCTGTAACTTAAAGCATAATGAAACCATTCTTGTTTAAATAAACTACCTACCAAAGGATAATCAACTTTTGAAGATAAAAATATTCGCATAGGAACAGCATTTAGCCAATCAGGATATATTTTAGCAATACCTCCATAAAAATAGACCAATCCTATTTGAAGTATTAGTAATAAAGATGTCCAAAACTGAACGGAGATTGATTTTAATTTAGGGTTTCTTTTAACATCAACAGAAAGATAATTATTTGCAGGTTGAAAGACCATTAAAAAACTTAATAAACTAACCAAATAATAGTGATTATTATAAGATGATTTTTGCATTAAATAGGTAGAAGTCCACAGTATAAAAAATGATATAATTGCTAACCGATAACGATAACCTATCATAACACAAAATCCGAAAAGACCCATTACTAAATAATAATAATACATACCATTACCGGGTAAGGGTTGTAGAAATTCAAACCCTATAAAATTAAAAGTGATTTTAGGTGCTACTAATGTTCTTGTAACCCAACCAGTAAATATAGCACCAACCGATTCTAAAAAAAGTAATAAGCCAAAAATAATTCTAAATATTATTAATGGAGTGTTATCAATATGTCTAAAAAGAAATTTTTCCATTGATAATTAATTCTCTTGCCTTACTTTCGTCAAGTTTAATTTGAGTAAATAGTGTTTTAATCGAATCAAATTTTTGCTCATCTCGTAAACGATATACCAATTGTACTTGAATATTTTCACCATAAAGATCGGCATTAAAATCAAGTAAATGGATTTCAATGGTTTGGTTTTTCCCATCTATGGTAGGTCTATAACCAATATTCATAATACCAAATATATTGATATTGTTTATAGTAGTTTTTACTACGTAAACTCCTGACTTCGGAATTAATTTATATGATTCCTCTATATGAATATTAATGGTAGGATAATTCCATTGTTTACCCAATCCTTTTCCATGAATAACTTTTCCTGTAAGCATAAATTCATATCCTAAATAGCTATTAGCCTTTTCAATATTACCTTCATCTAACGCTTTGCGAATTTTAGTTGAACTAACCGCAATATTTTGGATATCTTGTACAGGAATTTCTTCCACTTCAAAGTCATAAACCTCGCCATATTCTTTTAGTTGTTCAAAATCACCTTGTCTATTTCTACCGAAATGATGGTCGTAACCAATTACCAATTTTTTAAGACCAAGTTGTTGTTGTAGTATATCACGAACAAAATCTAATGCAGTAAGTCTCGAAAAATCTTTGGTAAAAGGCTCAATAATCAAAAAATCTAAACCAGTATTTTCTAATAATGTAATTTTTTCTTCTAAAGTATTCAGTAATTTTAAATCGCTTCCTTTTTGTAATACCATTCTAGGGTGAGGAAAGAAAGTAAGAATAACTGATTTGTTATTATTACTGCTAGCGTTTTTTACTAAATTTTTAATAATTTCTTGATGTCCTATATGAACTCCATCAAAAGTTCCAATAGTAACAATTGAGATTTTTTCAATATTATTAAATGTGGCAGTTGAATGGTATATTTTCACTAAAGTGTTATTTTTTATGTATTTGAACCATAATTTGTGGAATATTTTTAACGAAAAAATCGACGCTCAAAGTTAATTCATTTTTTTTGAATTGATATTTGATATTTGAATTATTGGTCTTTTCAATTTTAATGTAGGAATTTTGAGGGTTATCTTGTTTTATAATCAAATTAGAGTTCAATAATAAAGTTCATAAATTATGTTAAATTTGTTGCACAATGAAAATGAAACGATATTATCATATATTTCTATTAGTTTGTTTTCTTGCTTTAAGCTTTAATGGGTTTGGGCAAGAAAAAACATTATGGTTAGCAATTGATAAGGATGATGTTTCTTATAAACTATTAGAAAGAAAATCTCTAGTTAAGAGGTATAAAACTTTTAAATTAGATATAGAAGGCTTGAAAAGTCAACTAAAAACCATTTCTAATAAATCATATAAAGGTAAAATTATTGCGTTTCCTGATACTAAAGGTGAATTAATAAAATTTATAGTTAAAGAGACATCTATATTGCACCCTGATTTGGCTGTAAAATTTCCTACAATAAAATCGTATTCCGGTCAAGGATTAGATGATAAATCATCTACCATTCATTTTACAGTAAACAAGTTGGGTTTATATGCCATGATTTTATCTCCTGAAAAAGGAACAATATATATAGACCCTTATACTCAAAATAGAAAAAAATATATGGTATATTCAAAAAGAGATGTTAGTACAAACAACTCTTTTGAATGCTTAACAAAAAATAAATCAATTAAAACAACGAAAAGCAGTTTAAAAAATGCAAATGATCTAAAATTACGCACGTTTAGATTGGCGTTGGCAACTACCGAAGAATATTCTAATTTTCATGTAGATGCTGCCGGAATTGCAGCAGGTAGTTCTCGTAATGATTCCATTACCGCAGTACTATCTGCTATAACGGTTACTATGGTGCGCGTAAATGCTGTTTTTGAAAATGATGTCGGGTTAACGATGCAGTTAGTTGCAAATAATGATCAATTGATATTTTTAGAAACTGACCCAGGTAATGATCCATATAATAATAATGATGGTCCATCAATGCTAACAAAAAACCAAACAACAATTGATAATATAATAGGTATACCTAATTATGATATAGGGCATGTGTTTAGTACCGGCGGTGGCGGAGTAGCATTTTTACGTTCACCCTGTGGAGCTTCAAAAGCAGGGGGGGTCACAGGTCAATCATCACCCGTAGGTGATACCTTTGATATAGATTATGTAGCTCATGAAATGGGTCATCAATATGGTGCCAATCATACTTTTAATGGTACTTCTAATAATTGTAATGGTAATAGAAATAATGCTACGGCTGTTGAACCCGGTAGTGGTTCAACCATTATGGCTTATGCGGGTATTTGTTCACCACAAAATGTACAGAGTAATAGTGATGCTTATTTTCATGTGATTAGTATTCAGGAAATGTTTGATAATATTACTATAGGTAATAGCCAATGTGCAGATAAAACTGACTTCACTGCGAATTTAAATATACCTACTGCTGATGCAGGATCTGATTATACAATTCCGAAATCAACTCCTTTTATTTTAAAAGGAATGGGTTCTGATGCTGACGGTAATCAATTAACTTATTGTTGGGAACAGATTGATAATGAAGTTTCAGAGATTTCAATTCCACCTTCTTCGACTCAAACAGTTGGTGCGGTTTTTCGGTCATTTTCTCCAAGTTTAGACCCCGATAGAAATATGCCGGCTTTAAGTACAATTATTTCAGGTAGTATATCATCAACTTGGGAAGTTATACCAAGCGTTTCTAGAACAATGGACTTTTTATTGACGGTAAGAGATAACGTTATTTCTGAGGGACAAACAGATTCTGACGATATGACTATAACTGTTGATGATTCTGCAGGACCTTTTATAGTTACTTCTCAAAATACAACTGGTATTTCATGGACTATGGGTAGTACGCAAACCATAACTTGGGATGTTGCCGGGACTGACTCAAATGATATTGATGTTAGTAATGTAAATATATTATTATCAATAGATGGAGGGCTTACATTTCCTATAGAGTTAGCTACAAATATAGATAATGATGGTCAGGAAGACATTATAGTACCAAGTTCTATCGCTCCTAATGTAAGAGTTATGGTGGAGGCTATTGATAATATATTTTATGCAGTAAATAGTGAACCTTTTTCAATTGGCTCATTTGAAACTACATGTACTATTTATGATTCTAATGATATTCCAAAACAAATTCCTGATAATAATTCAAGCGGAATCACATCAATTATTAATGTATCAGACAATTTTGTTGTTACAGATGTAAATGTAAATATTGACATATCGCATACATGGATTAGAGATTTGCAAATCTATTTAAAGTCACCTGACGGAACAGAGGTGTTACTTTATGATAGAAGCTGTGGATCAGGAAATGTTGGTAAGGTAAATATTAATGCAATTTTTGATGATGCGGCTACTACAACAGTTTGTGATAATGCAAACCCTGCAATTTCAGGCATTACAAAATCTGACAACTTACTTTCTACTTTTAATAATGTATCATCTCAAGGTGATTGGACTTTAAAAATTGTAGATAATGCTGCTCAAGATACAGGAACATTAAATAATTGGTCAGTTGAATTATGTCAAACAAATGCAACGGCATCAGTTGATGATTTTATTTTTAAAGAATTTGTGGTATATCCTAATCCTTTTAATGATAGTTTTACTATTTCTTTAAGCGCTAATACTTCTGATGATGTTATTGTTACCTTATATGATATTAGTGGAAGAGTGATTATCAACAAAAAATTTACCAACCCAAATACTACTTTTAAAGAAGAATTTAACCTCAATGGTTTAGCAACAGGAGTATATATTTTAAATGTTCGTCAAGGAATTGCGAAAGCATCAAAAAAAATAGTAAAATATTGATATTTAGATAAATTTATTATGCATGCATTATAAAATCCAAAAAAAATTGTATTTTGCGACGATGTTAACCTTATAAACGAATATTATGAAGAAATTTTTTACTATTGTTTTTACACTATTTTTGGGAGTTACTATGTTCGCCCAAACTACAGTTACAGGAACAGTTACCGATTCAAATGACGGTCAACCTATACCAGGTGTCAATATTAAAGTGACAGGAAAGGCGTTAGGTACTACTACTGATTTTGATGGAAAATATGAATTGAAAGTAAGCCAAGAAGCACCTTTTAAAATTGTGTTTTCTAATCTTGGTTATGTTTCGCAAACAATTGAAATAACAAAAAATAATCAAACAGTTGATGTTACTTTAGCAGAAGCAGATAATGCCTTGGATGAAGTTGTTGTTTCAGCTTCTAGAACACCTGAGAGTGTTAGAGAATCTCCGGTAACTATTGAAAGAATGGATGTAAGAGATATTAAAAATTCAACTGCAGCTTCTTTTTATCAAAGTATAGCAAATTTAAAAGGGGTAGATGTTACAACCGGTAGTTTAACTTTTAATTCAGTAAATACCAGAGGTTTTGCAACTTTTGCAAATACACGTTTTGTACAGTTAGTTGATGGTATGGATAATGCATCACCAGCTCTAAACTTCGCTATGGGTAATTTACTAGGTATGAATGAATTAGATATAAATAGTGTTGAATTGATACCAGGATCCTCTTCTGCTTTATATGGAGCAAACGCATTTAATGGTATATTATTTATGACTA
>CAZHYX010000113.1:0-9002 GCA_964536675.1 uncultured Flavobacteriaceae bacterium | reverse complement strand
AAAATTGCCTTTGGTACTGATGCCGGTGTTTTTGATCATGGTGAAAATGGTAAAGAATTTGGTTATATGGTAGAAGTCGGTATGCCGGCCATAGAAACTATACAGTCTGCTACAATTACAAATGCCGAGGTATTAGAAATGAGTGATAAAATTGGTAGTATTGAAAAGGGTAAGTTGGCTGATATTATTGCAGTTGATGAAGACCCAACTAAGAATATTCATACTATGGAAAAAGTAAGTTTTGTAATGAAAAATGGAAAAATTTATAAGCAATAACTTCCTTTTTATTTCTTTTTTAATTTTAAAGCAATCTTAATATTCACAGTCTTTGCAATTTTTTTGGCAACTTTACTTTTTACGGCAATATCAAAATCAGCTACCTGTACGTTAAATGTAGTGTTCAAATAAATAATATTGTCAATTTTTTTAAAATTACCAATAGTACTAACTTCCTTGGTTTTACCATGGATAGTGAGCGAGCCTTTAATTGTTAACTCTTTAATTGTTTCAGATAAGTCATCTCTATTAAACCCATCTATCTTTCCTGTAAAAATTGCCTTTGGGTAGGTTTCAGATTCCATAAACCGATCGTTAAAATGCTCTTGCATTAACGCACGCTTAAAACTAAACCCTCTAATTAAAATTAATACGGCCAAATTACCATCATCTTTTAAAACTGCACTTGTAGTTGTATTTTTAGCTTCTACAGGTTCAAAATTAGGTGTAGAAGCTTCAAAAGAGATAGTTCCAGTTTTGGTATAAAACTTTTCTTGAGCAATAGTTACTGTTGTAATTAATAATATAACTATTGATAATAGCTTAGTTTTTAACTTCATAATCTAAATTTAAAAAAATTGAATATGGTCAATTTTAAACAAATTGCCATAATATTTATATATTTACTAAACATTTTGTCGGTTATTTTATTTAAAAATTACATAAGATGATACTGATTTAATTAACTTGGTTTGAATTATACAGATTAAAACATATACTGTTGGTATTAATTGATAGATAAAATATCTAAAATTTTATTTTTTCTGTTTTTTTGTAATTGTTTAATGATTTTATCATCTAAACATGTGTAACTATTAGTTAGTAAAAAATATTTTGACTCTTTTAAAACCCCTTTTATATTTTTCATTATTTCGGTATCCTCTTACCGAAGAGGAAATTTTTGCATTTTCCGAAACAAAAAACAAAGAAGAGTTTAAAAAGGAATTGAATTCCCTAATAAAAGATAATATCATCTATAATATTGATGACTTCTATTTATTTGAAAATAATGATGCCATAGTAAAACGACGGCTTATAGGAAATCAAAAAGCCAAAGATATTTATTCAAAAGCCAATAAAGTTTCTAAATTCATTTCAAAGTTCCCTTTTGTTGAAGGTGTAGGTATTTCTGGCTCTTTATCAAAAGGTTATTATGATGAAGATAGTGATATAGATTTTTTTATTATTACCTCCGCTAAACGTCTTTGGATTGCCAGAACATTACTTGTACTTTATAAAAAGATTTTTTTACTCAACTCTCGAAAATTCTTTTGTGTCAATTATTATATTAGTACAAACTCATTAGAAATTAATGAACAAAATCGTTTTACTGCTACTGAATTGGTTACGATGATCCCTATGTATGGTAATGGTAGTTTCCATGATTTTTATCAGCATAACAAATGGGCTAATAACTTTCTTCCTAATAAAATTATAAACGAAGGTTTGTCAAATTTAAATACAATAAAAAAGCCTTTTTTTACTAAATTAATTGAAAAATTACTTAGTAATAGATTGGGCGATATTATAGATACCCTATTCTTAAGAACTACCTACAAAAGATGGAAAGTAAAATTTAAACATTTAGATCAAGATCATTTTAATATTGCTATGAAATCGACTAAAAATATATCAAAACACCACCCAAGAAATTATCAGAAACAGGTGATAGATCGTTTAAATGAAAAATATATAGAGTACCAAAAAAAATACAATATTCATTTATCAAAAGAGCATGCTTGATATTTTATTTTCACATTCTTATTATTATCCATTAGATAAAAAACAATGGGCTAATAAAACGCCTTACCCTCCTCTAGGCACACTTTATGCAGCTTCATTTATGAGAAATGAAGGGTATACGGTTTCGCTTTTTGATACCAATCTGAGAAGTGACCCCTATGATATTGAAAAAGAAATTCAACTAAAACAGCCTAAATATTTGATTATTTATGATGATGGTTTTAATTATCTTACCAAAATGTGCTTAACCAATATGCGTGAAGCTGCTTTTGAAATGATTAAAATAGGAAAAAAAAATAACTGTATTGTAATTGTCTGTAGCTCTGATAGTACAGATCATTATGAAAAATACCTCAATGTTGGAGCAGATTATATCATACAAGGGGAAGGAGAATTTACTTTAAAAGAGTTACTTACCGTATTAAACTCAAAACAATCCGTAGAACTTATAAATGGCATTGTATATCATGAAAAAAACACCATTAAAACAAATCCGAAACGTGCTGTATTGCGAGATTTAGATGAACTGCCTTTACCTGCTTGGGATCTGATAAATATTGATGATTATAAAAAAATATGGAAAGAGAAAAATAATCAGCTTACATTAAATATTGTAACCACCAGAGGCTGCCCTTACAAATGTAATTGGTGTGCAAAACCTATTTATGGTAATCGCTATAATTCGCATTCACCTGAATATATTACTAAACATATTGCTTTTTTAAAAGAAAAGTTTGATGTTACTAAATTTTGGATGTGTGATGATATTTTTGGACTAAAACCTAAATGGGTACAGGCATTTAATAAAGAATTAAAAAAAGAACAACTCAATATCTCATATTTTATCCAAAGTAGGGCTGATTTATTATTAAAAGATGATGCAATAGATGCTTTGGCTGAAAGTGGATTGAAAGAGGTTTGGATTGGTGCTGAAAGTGGTTCTCAAAAAATTCTTGATGCAATGGACAAAGGAATTACCGTTTCTCAAATCTATAAAGCTACAAATCTGCTTAAAAAGAAAAATATCAGAGTTGCTTTCTTCATTCAGTTTGGGTATTTAGGAGAAACCAGAGATGATATTGCCAAGACAGTGGCTATGATTAAAGAATTATTGCCCGATAATTTAGGCATTTCAATATCATACCCCTTACCTGGAACTAAGTTTTATGAAAAAGTAAAAGACGATTTAAGACTAAAAGCCAATTGGGTAGATTCTGATGATCTGGCTATGATGTTTCAGGGTAGCTTTAATTCAAAATACTACAAAAAACTGCATCGTTATGTACATAAAGAATATAGAAAAAGCCAAGCAATTGCCTATTATAAAGGTTTTTTTAGGAACCCCTTCTCAACTACTAAAAGTAAACTTAGGTCTATGTTTTTATATTTTTACTATTTACCAAGTTCATTATTAGATCGTTCTATTCTAAAAAAAATGCAACATACTAATGTCTAATGGCTTTGATGCATCAGCAAAAAATTATGACTCTGTTTTTACTTTTTCTGAAATAGGCAAAGCACAACGAAATCGGGTACATAATTATTTATCACGTAACATACTGCAAAAAGAAAGATTAAATATTCTAGAATTGAATTGTGGTACAGGGGAAGATGCACTATTTTTTTTAAAAAAAGGACATCAAGTTTTCGCTACAGATATATCTCAAACAATGTTAGACACTGCAAAAGAAAAATGTCAAAATGAGAATATTCATTTTGTTCAACAAGATATAAGTACAATTACAGATAAAACATTTACTGAACAGTTTGATCTTATTTTTTCAAATTTTGGCGGACTCAATTGTTTATCAAGATCTCAATTAGATTCATTTATCAAAATATCGACTTCTTTATTATTACCTACCGGTAAAATGATACTCGTTATTATGCCTAAACAATGTTTATGGGAACGTATTTATTTTTTATTAAAAAGGCAAAATAAAATAGCTTTTAGAAGAAACACCAATGAACCTGTACAAGCCAATTTCGAAGGCGTTCAAATATCAACGTGGTATTACAATCCTAAAGATATTGTAACTTTAGCAGAAGATAATTATAAGACGTTGGCTATAAAACCGATTGGTATGAGTATTCCTCCCTCATATTTAGAGTCTTTTTTTAAAAATAAAAAAAGTTTTTTAAAATTTTTAGTCCGCCTTGAAGCTTTATTATCATTTCAGTTTTTGGCAAAATATGCCGACCATTATTTAATAGCATTACAGAAAAAATGAGCATTATACTCACACATGCATATTATCTATATGAAGACCAAAAAGAGGTAAAAATAATGAAACCTTATCCTCCTCTAGGTCTTTTATATATTTCAGGATATTTGAATGAAAAAAATATTGATAATTACCTTTTCGACTCCACTTTTACTAACCAAAAAGAACAACTGGAATTTATAGCAACTAAAAAGCCTGATGTTATTGCTATTTATACAAACCTAATGACTAAAATACAAGTCATAAAACTTATAAAATTACTTAAAACTGATGCCCGTTATGGTTTTCCTAAAATTATATTGGGAGGCCCAGATATTACTTATAATTTAGAAAATTACCTGAAAGCGGGAGCTCAATATCTTATCATAGGAGAAGGTGAAGAAACCATGGCAAGATTGTACTGGGCTATTACTAAAAAGGAAGATATTTCTCAAGTAGCGGGAATAGCCTATTTAGAAAATAATGTAGTTGTAAAAACTATTGCAAGGGTTAAAATGAAAGATCTTTCAAAGTTACCTTTACCTAATAGAGCAGGAATTTCAATTGATAAATATCTGACAACTTGGAAAAAACATCACGGAAAAAGTTCAATGACAATAAGTACACAACGCGGATGCCCGTACACTTGTAAGTGGTGTAGTACTGCAGTATATGGACAAAGTTATAGGCGTAGACCTGCTAATTTAGTCGTTGAAGAAATTGTCATGCTTAAAAAGACATATAATCCTGATACAATTTGGTTTGTAGATGATGTTTTTACTGTAAGCCATAAATGGATTAAAAGTTTTCACGAAGAAATTCTAAAACAGTCCCAAGAATTCGGGATTATTCCTTTTGAATGTATCACCCGAGCTGAGCGCCTCAATGATGAAATTTTACAACTGTTAAAAGAAGCTGGTTGTTATAGAATTTGGATCGGTGCTGAAAGTGGCTCTCAAAAGATTATCGATGCAATGGACAGAAGAGTTGATGTTGAAGTGGTACAAAAAATTATTAATAAAACAAATAATATTGGTATTGAAACCGGTACATTTATAATGTTAGGTTATCCCGGTGAAGATGAAATAGATATTGCTAAAACCATAGCTCATCTTAAACAATCTAATCCCACTCATTTTACAATAACTATAGCATATCCTATTAAGGGTACATCACTATACAATGAAATAGAAGATGAAATCACCATACAACCAAATTGGGAAACCTCTACTGATAGAGATATTGATTTTAAGCGTCAGTATTCAAGAAAGTACTACAATCATGCAGTACGTAAAGTTATAAACGAAGTAAACTATTACAAAGAGTCATTAAAAGGAAAAAATAAGAACCTAATTAAAATGCTAAAGTTAAAAACGAAATCTATACTTGCCAGTGGATTAATGATGGTTAGTAAATAGTTTATTATGAAATATGATATCAACTAAAACAAATAACTACTATTACCTTTTCTTAATAGCGCTTTATTTTGTTTTGAGTCTTGTCGGTATTCTCCATCATGAAATTTGGCTAGACGAAGCACATCATTGGCTTTTAGCAAAAGATAGTACTAGTTTTATTGATTTAATACACAACACCCGATATGAAGGGCATCCAATTCTATGGAATATATTGCTTTTTATTACTTCCAGATTTACTTCAGACCCTTTTTGGATGCAATTTTTACATATTTTAATATCAACTTCGGTTATAATAATCTTTCTGAAAAAAGCACCATTTTCATTACTTTTTAAGACACTTTTTATTTTTGGTTATTTTATGTTCTATGAATACAATATAATTAGTCGGAATTATATGTTAGGCGTATTATTTATCTTCTTAGCCTGTACTTTTTATGAATATAGAAAGCAACGATTTATTTTATTTGCCTTACTCCTTTCACTTGCGGCTAACGTACATGCAATATTTCTAATAGTTGTATCTAGTATAATGCTTATAGAGTTTATCGAAATTATTAAATTCAAAAAATTCAAATTCAACTTGATATATTCTATTGGTTGGAGTATTTTTATAATTGGAATTATTTTAGCTATAATTCAGATAATTCCACCATCAGATACTACTTATTTTAGTAGAATTACAGATATTCCGTTAAGTAAAAAGTTTACTTTTGGTATACTTTCCTTATTTAAAGGCTTAGTTACTGTTCCAGATTTTACATCTATACATTTCTGGAATTCAAACTTGTTTATTAATTTAAGTAAACCTATTTCGAGTATATTTATTATATTAATATACCTACTACCCCTATTCCTTTTTTATAAAAATAAAATTCTTATTTTATATGTTTACGTAGGCATTTTTGTAGCAAATATCTTTTTCTACATTACTCAATTATCATCTCTACGGTATGACGGTATATTATTTATATTAATAATTACTGGTCTATGGATTGCTCATTATTACAATTATGAAACGAATAAACTAAACTCATTTATTTCGAAAAAAATACTAGCAAAAATTAAAAAAATAGCTATTTATACTATATTAATTATTCAATTTATAAGTGGCATATTTGCATATACTTTAGATGTTTTACTTCCATTTGATAATTCTAAAAATGTTGCTTCTTTTCTAAGAGAAAACGATTTACTTAATAAAGAAATAGTAACCATTTCTTGCGAAGGAACTCCTTTAAGTGCTTATTTGGAGAAAAATATTTATTTCTTATGTGCTAATGATTATCAAAGCTATTGTAACTGGTCTCTCACCTGCAAAATGAATAATGATCTTAAATATGAATTAGATAACTCTATCGCAAATTTTGTAAATTCAACAAGAAAAAAAATAATTTTCATTTCAAACCATCCATTATATAATGATAATAGAGAAAAGAAAAAAAGCAACAAAATTGTATCTATACTACTTAAAAAATTTGAGGGTAGTATCCTTAAGGTAAATGACTATTATATTTACGAAATTTCAACTAATTAGTGTTATATAATGATAAACGGCAAGAAACTAATTGTAATACTTCCTGCATTTAATGCAGAAAAGACACTAAAGAAAACATACGAAGAGATTCCTTTTGATATTGTTGATGATGTTATTTTAACTGATGATTATAGTAATGATAATACTGTAGAAGTGGCTAAGAATCTAAATATTAATAACATTATTGAACATCAAGAAAATAAAGGATATGGTGCTAATCAAAAATCATGTTATAATAAAGCACTGTCACTTAATGCAGATATTATTTTAATGCTACATTCAGATTATCAATACAACCCGAAACTGATAACAGCTATGAGTTCTATGGTTGCCCTTGATATATATGATATTGTTTTAGGTTCAAGAATATTAGGTAAAGGGGCATTAAAAGGTGGTATGCCATTGTATAAATATATTGCTAATCGATTTCTTACCTTGTTTCAAAATATTATGATGAATCAAAAATTATCAGAATATCATACAGGTTATAGATGTTTTAATGCTTCGGTCTTAAAAAAAATACCATTTGACAATAATTCTAACGATTTTGTTTTTGATAATGAAATTTTAGCACAGTTGTGTTTTATCAATGCATCAATTGGTGAAGTTTCTTGCCCTGCCAAATATTTTGAAGATGCTTCTTCTATAAACCTAAGTCGAAGTATTACCTATGGTATAGGGGTTTCTATAGTCTCTATTAAATATTTCCTTCAAAAAACGGGTCTTTATAAATTTAAGTTATTTGAAAAAATATAAAGACTTAATATGATAAATATTTCTAAACATAAACTCTTTCTATTAATTGGCATAACCATTTTAGTCTTTATTTTAATGCGGCTTATTGATTTTAATGGTTTATACGGACAAGATAGTCATGAATATTTACGTTACACAAAACATTTAAAAGCAAGCCTTATTAGTCTTGAACAACCTGATAATTATTTTTGGTCTGTCATGTATCCTCTTATTGGCAGTGTTATATCCTTAACCTCCATATCTGAAACCTATATCCTTCAATTTATTTCAATCTCAGCATATGTAGTTACAGCTATTTATATTTTAAAAACTTTAGAAAATTTATATAAAAAGTCTTCTTTAATTTATGTTACTCTTTTCTTTTTATTCTCTCCAATGGTATTCAGATTAGGAAATGTAATTATGTCAGACATGCTTTGCTTAAGCTTTTTAACTACCGGGTTTTACCATCTACTAAAATATGACTCACTAAAAAAGTTTAACAATTTATTATATAGTGTTTTCTTATTTGCACTAGCTTTTCATTGTAGATATGTATCAGTTCTTATTTTTTTAATACCCTTTTTCATTGTCTTTTTTAAAAATCTAAAAGTGCATCATTTGTATAAGTATTTCCTATTAATTTTAATTGCAGTTATAATCTCTATACCTCATTTCATTATTAAATCAGCATCAATTGAAACATTTGCACATTCATGGTTACTTAATTGGGATTTTCGAAATTTTTTTAAAAATGAGTTTATAACTGAAGAAGGACTTAGATTATATAAACTTCCAAATTTAATATTTATAATTATTCAAAGTTTCCATCCTAGATACTTCTTTTTTGGTATTATTTTATTGCTTTTTTTTAAAGTAAAAGATTTCAAGCTTTTATTATTAATGGGTATACTACCATATATAATATTCCTTTCAGGCATTCCTTTTCAGAATAGTAGATTTATGTTACTTCCATTTTTTCTATTTATAATTTTACTATTTCCGGCTTTTAACAGGATTTCAAAAATATTAATAGCAAAAAAAAATATCATTTTTTTAGGCATTGCATGTATCCAAATTTTGCTTTTAACA
>CAZHYX010000112.1:0-9263 GCA_964536675.1 uncultured Flavobacteriaceae bacterium | reverse complement strand
AAAGAAAATAGTATCGCTAGGATTGATTTTAATTATTTTGAGGAGTTTGTCTGGATTAATTTTGCCATACGCTACTAAAAATTTAATAGACGATATTATTCCTTCAAAAGATATGCAAGGTTTGAAAATCTTATTGATTGTTGTTGGTATTTCTATATTGATACAAGCTGTGAGTTCCTTTTCATTAACACGATTGTTAAGTGTAGAAGCTCAACATTTAATTTCATTACTCAGAGCAAAAGTTCAACGAAAGTTATTGACATTACCTATCAGTTTTTTTGATAATAATAAATCAGGAGCATTGGTTTCTCGTGTAATGACAGATGTTGAAGGTGTACGTAACTTAGTAGGAACAGGATTGGTACAATTAATAGGAGGGACGTTTACCGCTATATTATCATTGGTTATTTTAATTAAGATCAATGCCACAATGACATTTTTTGTATTGGTACCTGTTGGCATTTTTGCTTTTATAGCCTTGAAAGCTTTTGGTTATATACGTCCGATTTTTAGAGCTCGTGGAAAAATCAATGCAGAAGTAACCGGTAGATTAACCGAAACATTAAATGGCGTACGTGTTATTAAAGGATTTAATGCCGAAGAGCAAGAGAATAAAACTTTTGAAAAAGGTGTAGAGCGTTTGTATTTAAATGTAAAAAAGAGTTTAACAGCTACAGCATTAATGACAAGCTCGTCTACTTTTTTACTAGGAATGGCATCAGCAGGAATTATGGGAATGGGAGGCTATTTTATTATGAATGGCAGTATGACCTATGGTGAGTTTGTCTCCTTTACTTTGTTTTTAGGTTTTATGATTGCACCTATTGTACAGATGAGTAATATAGGAAGCCAATTAACTGAAGCTATGGCAGGATTAGACCGTACGCAAGAACTCATGGAAATGCCTGAAGAAGATAATCCTGAAGTACGAGCAGTAAAATTAAGTGACATCAAAGGTAATATGGTATTTGATGATGTTTCTTTTAGTTATGAAGAAAGTAAAGAAGTATTACATCATATTTCTTTTAAAGCTGATGCAGGAAGTGTAACTGCTTTGGTTGGTTCTTCGGGTTCTGGAAAATCTACCATTGCAGGATTAGCAGCAACATTTTTAAACCCAAGTGATGGTAAAGTAACTTTAGATGGAATAGATTTAGCCACTGTTAATTTGAGTAGTTTTAGAAGTAACCTTGCTGTAGTACTTCAAGATGATTTTTTATATGAAGGTACTATTCGTGAGAATATTCTATTTGCAAGACCCGATGCTACTGAAAAACAAATTTTAGAAGCTGTAAAAGGAGCTTATGTAAATGAGTTTACAGACAGGTTTGAAGACGGACTAGAAACTGTAATTGGCGAAAGAGGAGTAAAGCTCTCCGGAGGACAACGCCAACGAATATCAATTGCCAGAGCATTATTAGCAGACCCGAAAATTATTATTTTAGATGAAGCAACCTCAAATTTAGATACTGAGAGTGAATCGTATATTCAGAAGAGTTTACATATACTGATGAAAGACAGAACAACGTTTGTGATTGCACATAGGTTAAGTACAATACAACAAGCAGATCAGATTTTAGTGATTGAAGATGGTAATATTGTAGAGCGTGGTAAACATGAAGAATTGTTAACCAACAAAGGTAGATATCATGAACTATATACTTATCAGAGTAGGATGTAATTGCTTTAATGGTATGAAAAAGGTTTTGAGTCTGTTCTGAATCCTCGGGACTGCACACTCAGGAATGACAAAACATTGAAGATAGTGCTATTGTTGATAAAAAACACCAACAAAGGCAGAATACTAATTACTGATTTGTAGTAATCGCATCAATAGTCTTTGCCAACTTAAAATCCTTTTCAGTTACACCATCAACATCATGTGTAGATAGCCTGATAGATAATTTATTATATACATTAAACCATTCAGGATGATGATTTTGGGCTTCAACTTCAAAAGAAATACGTGTCATGGTAGAAAAACAATCTTTAAAGGTTTCAAATTCGAAGGTTGTTTCAATAGCATTTTCCACAAATTTCCAATCGGGTAATTCTTCTAATTTTTGTTTAATTTCTGAATCGTTTAATTTTTTCATGATTTATAATAATTATATGATGTCATTGCGAATTCCGTGAAACGAGATGTGGCAATCTCTTGATATTGTACTTCAAGTTAAAATATTATTTCTTTTAGCTCACCATAATGACTTTACGCTTTATAAAAAGGAAGTTTAACCACCGTTGCCGGTATTGCATTTTTACGAATTTGAATATATATTTTACTATCAATACTCTTAAAAATAGTTGGTACATAACCGAGTCCGATTCCTTTTTTTAAAGAAGGACTCATAGTACCGGAAGTTACTACACCAATTTTTTTACCATTGCCATCAACAATATCATAACCTTGACGTGGAATACCTCTTTCGTCTAATTCAAAAGCAATCAATCTACGTTCTGTACCTTGCTCTTTTTGTTTTTTTAAAGCTTCTGAATTGATGAATTCTTTGGTGAATTTGGTGATCCAACCCAAACCTGCTTCTATAGGAGAAGTTGTATCATCTATATCATTACCATACAAACAAAAGCCCATTTCTAAGCGTAAAGTGTCACGTGCAGCCAATCCGATTGGTTTGATACCATAATCAGCACCGGCATCCATTACTTTATTCCATACTTGTTCTACTTCAGAATTTTTACAGTAAATTTCGAATCCTCCAGAACCTGTATAACCGGTAGCTGAAATAATAACATGCTCAATACCTGCAAAATCTGCGACTTCAAAAGTATAATACTTCATGTTCTCTAAATTGACAGAAGTTAATGATTGCATTGCTTTAGCTGCAGTTGGACCTTGAATGGCTAATAATGAAAAGTTATCTGATAAGTTTCTCATATCCGCACCTATATCGTTGTGCGAAGAGATCCAATCCCAATCTTTTTGAATGTTAGAGGCATTGACTACCAATATATATTTTTCTTTATCCAATCTATAAATAATCAAATCATCAACAATACCACCTTCATTATTAGGAAAACAACTGTATTGTGCTTTACCGTCAAATAGCTTTGCAGCATCATTTGAGCATACTTTTTGAATAAGCGCGAGTGCATTTGGACCCGTAATTAAAAATTCTCCCATATGAGAAACATCAAAAACACCAACTCCATTTCTAACAGTTTCGTGTTCTATATTAATACCTTCGTATTGTACAGGCATATTATATCCTGCAAAAGGAACTATTTTTGCTCCAAGAGCTTCGTGTATGTGAGTTAAGGCTGTGTTTTTCATTGTTTTTAATATATTGTAATTAAAATATGGATTCCCTGCCTTTACAGAAGTAACCCTTCGACTGCGCTCAGGGAGACATCCTCAATAAAACAATGGGAATAATAATTAGTTCAACAAATTTACAGATTAATTATTGAGTAAAAAAGATTTTAATTCGGAGTAGGTTCTGATAAAAGTCGCTTCTTTAGTTTTATTTATTACTTCTTGAATTTGTGGAGGGAACTCAATGCTTTTATTGATTACCGGTTCTACTACATCTAAAAACTTTATCGGATGAGCCGTCTCCAAAAAGATGCCATAGGCATCGTTTGGTAAAATGTTTTTTTTAATCCCAAGATAACCTACTGCGCCATGTGGGTCAGCAATATAATTGCAATTTTTATACAAATGTAGCATAGCTTCACGTGTTTCATCATCTGTAAAGGAATAGGAGTGAAGGTCATTTTTTAATGCTTCAAAATTATTATTATAAATTTCTTGAATACGAATAAAATTACTCGGATCACCAACATCCATAGCATTTGAAATTGTTTGTACTGATGGTTTTGGATTGTAATTTCCCGATTGTAAATATGTCGGAACTATATCGTTTGCATTGGTTGAAGCAATAAAACCATGAATTGGTAAACCCAATCGTTTAGCCATCATGCCAGCACAGATATTTCCATAATTACCGCTTGGAACTGAAAAAACAAGTTTCTTAGCCTTATTTTTTAGTTGTTTATAAGCCAAGAAAAAATAGAACATTTGTGGCAACCAACGGGCAATATTAATTGAATTAGCAGAAGTTAATTGTTTTATGGAAGTAATTGATGCATCTAAAAAGGCGTTTTTAACCATGGCTTGACAATCATCAAAAGTGCCAGCAACTTCTAAGGCTTTAATATTTTTACCAAGTGTAGTCAGTTGTTTTTCTTGAACATCGCTCACTTTTTTACTGGGATATAAAATAACAACATTGACATTTTTAACACCTAGAAACCCATTTGCGACCGCGCCGCCGGTATCGCCAGAAGTAGCTACTAACACTGTAACCTCTTTGGTACTATCTTCATTTAAATAACCTAAACAACGCGCCATAAAACGTGCGCCTACATCTTTAAAAGCCATCGTCGGTCCGTGAAACAACTCTAATGTTTTTATATTATTTTCAATGTCAATTAATGGAAAATCAAAACTTAAAGTTTCTGCAATAATTTGTTTTAATTCAGTTTCAGGAATTTCATTTGCAATAAACTGTTTGATTACTTCATAGCCTATTTCTTGATCTGAATATTCAGTGATATTATTAATAAATTCTTTATCTAATGGAGTTGTAGATTCTGGAAAATACAATCCTTTATCAGGTGCTAATCCTTTGATGACTGCATCTTTAAAGCTAACCTCAGGCGCATTTTTATTTAAACTAAAGTATTTCATTTATTTTTTTAGGTAATAGAATATAGGAAAGAGAGTAGAGACTTTAAATGGTTTTATAATACAGTCTTTCTTCATTTCTCTCTTACTTTTTCTCTTTTTATAGTATTTTAATTCCTTCCTTATTAATTTCCGAAGTATATATATGAAAATCAATGGTTGAGTTTTGATATACTTCTCTCATTGCTTGTGCTACTTTTTTTGCATTATCTTCACCTTTACAAAGCGCAAAAATAGAAGGTCCTGAACCGGAAATACCAATACCTAAGGCTCCATTTTGTAATCCTGCAGTTTTGACTTCATCAAAAAGAGGAATTAATTTTTTGCGATAAGGCTCTGCAATGATATCTATTAATGACCTACTAATCAATTGATAATCATTCATGTATAAGCCGCAAATTAAACCAGCTAAATTAGCACTTTGTGCAATAGCATCAGCAATTGGAATGTTAGATTTTAACACATTTCGTGCATCTTCAGTTTTTATTTCTATTTGCGGATGAATAACAGTTACCCATAATTCATCAGGAACTGGCAATTTTATTATCTCAAGAGGTTTATAGCTTTTTACGAGAATGAATCCGCCATAGATTACAGCAGCAACATTATCAGCAATGGGCGATCCACAAGTAACTTTTTCACCAATTCTGGCAAATTCGGTTAATTCTAACTTAGAAAAAGGTTTGTTTAATAATTCATTTACTGCAAAAGCCGCACCTGCAGCACTGGAAGCACTACTTCCCAATCCGCTACCTGGTTTTACTTTTTTTAATAGTTGTATATCAACGCCAAAATCAGCTTTGGCTTTATTCAGCATAGCTAATGCAACAACACTGGCTGCATTTTTTTTTATCTCATAGCTAAGATCTGCACCTTTAATACTACTAATTGTAACTCCTTTATTACTTGTTTTTTTGAGGATCATTTCATCACCAACTGCATTTAATGCAAAACCTAAAGCGTCAAATCCACATGAGACATTGGCGACAGTTGCAGGAGAGAATATTTTTATTTTGTTCATGTTATTTATTTGCAACCTTAATAATATCAGCAAAAAGTCCGGAAGCAGTAACATCAGCACCTGCACCAGCACCTTTGATTATCATTGGTTGTTCAGGATAACGTTTGGTATAGAACATCACAATATTATCCTTTCCTTTTAAATTATAAAAAGGATGTCCTTCAGATATTTCCTTAAGACCAACTTTGGCATTTCCATTACTAAATTCAGCTACATATTTTAATTGACAGTTATTTTTATCTGCTGAAGCTAACAATTCATTAAAATGCTCGGCATCTACTAAAAGGGACTCATAAAAATCATCAACAGTATCAGCATTATGATTTTTTTGAGTCAAAAAGGAATCATTTTTAATGTCTTCCAAATTTAATTGCACACCACTTTCTCTTGCCAAAATTAATATTTTTCTAGCAACATCAACACCACTTAAATCAATTCGAGGGTCTGGTTCGGTATAACCTTCTTCTTGAGCTTGCTTTACAATATCATAAAAATTAGTTTCAGAAGTAAAATTATTAAAAATAAAATTTAAACTTCCTGAAAGTACTGCTTGAATTTTAACCACTTCATCACCTGATGCTATTAAATTGTTTAGTGTGTTAATTACAGGCAAACCTGCACCGACATTGGTTTCAAATAAAAACGGAGTATTATATTTCAGAGATAAATCTTTTAATTGTTTATATTCTTCATAATTAGATGAACAAGCAATTTTATTACAAGCCACTACAGCAATATTATGCTGTAAATACTCTTTATAAATACCCGCTACTTTTTTATTAGCTGTAATGTCAACAAAAATACTATTTCTAAGATTTAAGGTTTTTGTTGTGTTTAAAAAACCGTCTAAAGCAGCTTCATTTCCATCATTAAATTTTTGTTCCCATGAGTTTAAAGAGATTCCATCTTCATCAAAAATCATCTTTCTTGAATTTGATAAACCAACAACTCTCAAGTTAATTTTTAAATTATCTAGTAAATATTGTTGTTGTTGTTGTATTTGTTCAATTAATTTTTTTCCTACATTACCAACACCAGTTATAAAAAGATTTAAACGTTTGTTTCTATCTTTAAAAAAACGTTCATGTAAACTATTAAGACCCTTTTTTACGTCTTTAGTAGCAATTACTGCAGAAATATTTTTTTCTGACGCACCTTGTGCAATGGCTCTGATATTGATATTGTTTTTACCCAAAGTACTAAACATTTTCCCGCTAATACCTTGATGACTTTTCATATTATCACCCACAATGGCAATGATAGATAGGTTCTTTTCTACAATAAGTGGTTTTATTTTCTTTCTTAGAATTTCAAACTCAAAAGTTGTATCAATTGCTGCTTTGGCTTTATCGGCATTACTATCATCAATACCAATACAAATAGAGTGTTCAGAAGAGGCTTGAGTTATCAGTTTTACATTTATTTTTTCAGTAGATAATGTTTCAAATAATCGCTTAGAAAACCCGGGAACACCTACCATACCTGAGCCCTCTAAGGTAATTAAGGTTACATTTTCTATATGCGTAATTCCTTTTACTGGAAGTGATTTACCATTACTTTTTTTAGTAATTAATGTTCCTTTTTCATTAGGAGCCAATGTGTTTTTGATGAGTATTGGAATCTCTTTTTGTAATACAGGATGTATTGTTGGCGGATAAATAACTTTCGCCCCAAAGTGAGATAATTCCATTGCCTCTTCATAAGAAATTCTCTCAATTGGTATTGCTTGTGAAACCAATTTAGGATTGGCAGTAAACATTCCACTTACGTCCGTCCAAATTTCAAGGATAGATGCATTCACAGTTGCAGCTATAATTGCAGCGGTAAAATCAGAACCGCCTCTTCCCAGTACAGTAGTATCTCCATTGTCTGTTGAAGCTATAAATCCAGGCACAACCACAACATTTACTTTACTATTACTAAAATAAGATGTTATTTTTTTATTTGTAATATCAAAATTTACAGATGCATTCGTATAAGAAGCATTGGTGTTAATAAGCTCACGAGCATCTTTACGAGTGGCATCAATATTATAAGACTTTAATGCATGTGTAATAATATATGATGACAATAATTCTCCATAACTAACGATACTTGCTTCACTTTTTGAAGATAATTCATTAATCAAAGAAATACTATCTAATACTAGCTTTAATTCATCTAATTTAGATGAAACATGATTACTTAATTCTTGTTGTATTTCTTTATTAAACAATTGAGATATTATATTTAAGTGAATAGATTTAATATCTTCTAAAACAGATATATAAGATGATTTTTTAATCGACGCCAATTGAGCAGATTCCAATAATAAATTAGTCACTCTTGAAAATGCAGAAACTATAATGATTTGTGTCTCATTTTCGACATCAGACTTGATAATATCTATAATTTTAAGGATGTTTTGCGAAGAACCAACTGAAGTTCCTCCGAATTTTAAAACTTTCATTTTAAATAAATTGTAATGATAAATATATGTTGTTTTCTATTAAAAAATAGAGAGTACCTAAAGAGTGATATGTGCATAATTAACCCCTAAGGGTAATCATAGTTGTGCCAATAACCATAACTGTCTCAATAGAAATTGAATGTGTAGAAGTAAAAGTTATGTTTTTATTTGCTTGCACAGTTCAAATGTAATAGTTCTAAATTTAATGACAAGGCATTTATCACCTTTTTATGAAAATGAGTATTTCTGCCTATAAATATTCACAAATATTTAATAATTACTGTCGTATATCATAATAAATATAATTGTATTTTTGATTTGAATTTTTAAGACATTTCTAATGTTAAAACAATTACTTACTTATATATTGATTATTTCATGCTTACAAATTAGCTATAGTCAAGATGATGCTAGCCCCCAAGATTTTTTATCAAAAGAATTTCATAAAAATAGGAGAGAGGCTTTACGCAAAACCTTACCTAAAAATAGTGTTGCCGTATTTTTTGCAAACCCGATTCGCAATAGAGCCAATGATGTTGATTATATATATCATCAAGATCCAAATTTTTATTATTTAACGGGTTATAAAGAACCACATGCGGTCTTATTAATTTTTTCTGAAGATCGAGTTAATAATAATGATGAAATAATGTATGTTCAAAAAAGGAATCCACAAGCTGAACAATGGACAGGAAGGCGTTTGGGTATTGAAGGTGTTAAAGAAAAACTAGGCTTTACTACTGTTTATAATGGTGAAGACTTTAAAAATATAGAAACAGATTTTAAGAAGTTTGAAAAGGTTTTAATTATAGATTTTAAGGATGATTATAGAAACTCAAAACGTAATAATGCAGATATTTATGATTTGACTGAACAATTCAAAGAAAAAATTTCTTTTGATAGAGATTTACTTCCAAATCCCACAAAAGATAGGTTTTATCAACTCATAAAATCAACAGAAATTGAGAATAGTGCTAATGTTGTTCAACGAATGGAAAGTTATCTTCAATATTATCCTGAATTAAAAAAGGATAAATTGTTGACTGGTTATCAACATGCAAAAACTGATGCTTTGCGTAAAGAGT
>CAZHYX010000111.1:4582-9318 GCA_964536675.1 uncultured Flavobacteriaceae bacterium | reverse complement strand
ATTAAATTTCGGTTAAACATTAAATGCTAGTAACCTTGAATTCTGTTTTACATATTTTTTTAATAAAACCGGCATTCGTAAACTACCGGGCTCTAACTCATCAATAATTCTATCAAACTTTACCATATCAGCTTTACTGGCATCAAAAACAAAATCTTTATCAGCATCATTTAATTTGACTTTATACTCTTTTTTGGGATGAATATACTGTGCTAAATAGGGGTCATAATAATGCGATTTCATAAACTCAATCATTAATGATTTTGAGAAATTAGAAAACTGATTACTAATACTTACACCTCCCATTAAGAACTTATATTCCGGATAACGTAATGTCACATGTACAATTCCTTTCCACAATAAAAATAAGGGCATCGGTTTTTGTTGATATTCTTTAATGACAAATGCACGTCCCATTTCAATGGTTTCTTCCATCATACTAAATAGTTCAGGTTCAACCCTAAATAAGGTGTTTATATAAAATCCGTCTATACCATGCTTTTTATAAATTTCTTGACCCAATCCCATTCTGTAAGCACCTACAACAACCCTTTTAACGCTATCCCATAAAAACATATGGTGGTAAAATTTATCATATTCATCTAAATCAATGTCTTTATTTGTACCTTCTCCAACCTCACGAAAAGTAATCTCTCTAAGCCTTCCTATTTCACGTAAAATATTAGGTATTTTATGGCTAGCAGCAAAAAAGACTTCATAATTTTTACTTTCTAATAATCTAGAATCATTCTCCCTTAATTTTTCAACTTCTTTATTAATTTTAGTAGGTGAAACAGGCGAAATAACCTTCTTTGGTTGTTTAGATATTTTTAATGATGGTTTTTTAATCAAAGGTGTTTTTACTTCAAAAGGATTCGCCAACATATATGTTTTCTTACGTAAAAAAGTATGAAAATCATCAATATTCTCATATTCTTCCTGAACTTTTACCGAAATAGGTTTTCCAATTCGTACCTTAATCACTCTACTCTTTTGAGAAAGCACTTCAGAGGGTAATTTAGCCGTTCTAAGTGTATCACTTATTTTCGATAAAAAGTAAAATAGTCTACTATTCTTAGCGTGAAAATAAATAGGAATTATAGGTACTTTAGCTTTATATATTAATTTTACTGCGCCTTCTTCCCAAGGTTTATCAACAATCAATTTACCATCTTTATAAGTAGAAACTTCCCCTGCTGGGAAGATGCCTAAAGGATTGCCATCTCTTAAATGCAATAATGCATTTTTTATACCGGCAATACTCGATTTGACTCCCTTTCTATCTTCAAAAGGGTTTACAGGCATCACATAAGGTTTTAAAGGTTCAATTCTATGTAATAAAAAATTGGCAATAATTTTGTAATCAGGTCTTTTTTCTACCAGTAATTTTAGCAATAAAACACCATCAATACCTCCAAGCGGATGGTTTGAAACCGTTATAAAAGAGCCTTCTTTAGGAATACGATTTAAATCTTCTTCAGGAATCTCAAAATCTATCTGAAATTCATTTAAAATAGCATTTAAAAATACTACATCCTTTTTGTTTTTATGCTTTTCATAGAATCTGTTAATCCTAGAAATACGCAATGTTTTTAAGAGTATCCAACCAATAAAAGTACCCAAAAATCCATATCTTTCAAGGTTGATAACACTGGCAATTTCTTTAGCAGATACTAGACCCATAAAATTATAGATTTTTTTAGACAGCTACCAAAGATATAAAATTTATTGAATAACCATTTGTACAGTTTCTTTACTTAGCTGTTTTAACAATATCTTATTATTCTTTTCTATCTTTTCAATGGCATTTTCATCAAAGTGCCTGATTGTATATAATGAAACTTCTTTATCAAAATCGATATTGAACTTATTTTTTAATTTACTTAACAGCTCGTCAAAATTATTATACTTATCATCCATACACACAGAAAAACTAATGGCTGAATTTTGAATTAAATTTACTTTCATCTTATATTGATGTAATAATTCAAATATTTGGCTGATATTTCGTTCAACTATAAATGAAAAATCAATTGAAGAAATAGATAATAATATCTGGTTTTTCTTTACTATAAAACAAGGTGTTTCAGGGAATATATGTACACCTCTTCTTACTGTTGTCCCTTTATTTTGAGGATTTACAAATGATTTAACATATAACGGAATTTCTTTTTTCTGTAAGGGTTGTAATGTTTTAGGGTGTATTACCGAGGCGCCATAAAAGGCGAGTTCTATTGCTTCTGTGTATGATATTTGTTGTAATAATTGGGTTTCTTTAAAATATCGAGGATCGGCATTTAAAACACCTTCAACATCTTTCCAAATAGTTAAGCTCTCAGCATTTAAACAATAGGCAAAAATGCCCGCAGAATAATCTGAACCTTCTCTACCTAAAGTCGAATTACTTCCCTCACTTTCACCAGCCAAAAACCCTTGAGTTATATATAATTTCTTAGTTAAAAGTTTAGTTTTAATATTTAATTCTGTCAGCTCCCAATTAACTTTAGCATCTCTATAATCACTATTTGTTTTAATGTATTGCCTTACGTCAATCCATTCATTGGCAATATCAATATCGTTTAAATAAAAACTAACAATTTTAGTTGAAATCAATTCAGCTATTGGTACTATTTGATCGTAAACATAATTATAATCTGTAGATTTATTATGTATTATAAAGTCATCTAACCCTTCAAAGAACTTCTTTATATCATTAACTACTTTAGACTTATTTTCTTTAAATAAGTTAGTTGCAATGTCATTATGGTAAGCTCTAACTTTATGAATTAAAGATAACAATTCATTACTTTTATTAAAATATGCATTCGTTATTTCTTCAAAAGCATTGGTCATTTTACCCATGGCAGAAATCACAATCAAAATATTATCATAACCTGTTTTTTGCAATACTTCAGCCACATTTCTCACACCATTTGCATCTTTAACAGATGTACCTCCAAACTTAAAAATTTTCATATGTTTATACTTATTGTTTTTAATGGTCACATGCAGTTCGCTATTAAACATTCTCCTAAATGAGAAAATTTATAGTATGCTCGTGTCATTTTTTTGATAGATATTTCGCAATTTTCTTATTGCTAATTTGACAAATATTCCATTCTTCAAACATCGTTGCTCCCGTACTTTTATAGAATTCTATAGCGGGTGTATTCCAATCTAATACTACCCATTCTACTCTATTGATTTCCTTTTGTAAAGAATACTCTAAAACTTTGTTATACAATGCTTTTCCAATACCTTTTCCTCTATATTTTTCAGTAACAATTAAATCTTCTAAATGTAATGAAGGACCGTCCCAAGTAGAAAATCGATTATAGAACAAGGCAATTCCGACTATTTTCTCTTTAATTTCAGCTACAAAAGTATAAAATGCTGGGTTTTCTTTAAATCCATTATTAATCAGGTCTTCAACATTAATTTTAACGGCATTGGGTTCTTTTTCAAAAACTGCCAGTTCAGTCACCAATTGTAATACCGAAGACATATCTTGTTGTTTACCTCTTCTAATTAAAAATTCCATATCATCAATTTATTCCCACAAATTTAACGATATTTGTGCATGAAACTGCAAATTTTTAATAGCTATGAGAACACACAGTACGCTTGGTGAATTTATCATCAGTAATCAAAAGCATTTTAAATATTCATCAGGTGAACTTTCGCGTTTAATTAATTCTATCAGGTTAGCTGCTAAAGTGGTAAATCACGAAGTTAATAAAGCTGGTTTGGTAGACATTTTAGGAGCTGCAGGAGACACAAATATTCAAGGTGAAGATCAACAGAAATTAGATGTATATGCTAATGAAATTTTTATGCAAACCCTTACAAATAGAGAAATTATTTGTGGTATTGCTAGTGAAGAGGAAGACGATTTTATCACTATTTCAGGTAAAGATCGCGGGAATGACAATAAGTATGTTGTTTTAATCGATCCACTTGATGGCTCTTCAAATATTGATGTTAATGTTTCGGTAGGAACCATTTTTTCTGTTTATACAAGAGTTACTGAAATTGGAAGTCCTGTACGGTTAGAAGATTTTTTACAAGAAGGCAATCAACAAGTAGCTGCTGGATATATAGTTTATGGCACCTCAACAATGCTAGTGTATACAACTGGTCATGGCGTAAATGGTTTTACCTTAAATCCTGCTATTGGTACTTTTTACCTATCACATCCTGATATGATGTTCCCACAAGATGGTGTCATTTATTCTATCAATGAGGGTTATTATATTCATTTCCCTCAAGGTGTAAAAGATTATTTAAAGCATTGTCAAATGGAAGAAGATGACAGACCTTATAAAGCACGTTATATTGGATCTTTGGTCTCTGACTTTCATCGGAATATGATTAAGGGAGGTATTTATATTTATCCGACAAGTTCAAAAGCACCAAAAGGTAAATTACGCTTATTATACGAATGCAATCCTATGGCATTTTTGGCTGAACAGGCTGGCGGAAAAGCTTCAGATGGTTATATGAGAATAATGGATATCAAACCTACTGAATTACATCAACGCGTTCCTTTTTTCTGTGGAAGTAAAAACATGGTAGAAGTTGCTGAGGGTTTTATGAAAAATTATCCTGATGATGCCGAATATTAATCCCCTCAATCCCCAAAGGGGAAGCTATTAATCCCCTCAATCCCCAAAGGGGAAGCTATTAATCCCCTCAATCCCCAAAGGGGAAGTTATTAATCCCCTCAATCCCCAAAG
>CAZHYX010000111.1:0-4482 GCA_964536675.1 uncultured Flavobacteriaceae bacterium | reverse complement strand
ATCCCCAAAGGGGAAGTTATTAATCCCCTCAATCCCCAAAGGGGAAGTTATTAATTTAATGTGAATCAGCTACCTGTAAATTAAAAAAACCTTTTATATCCTTCAGGAATAGTATCATCAGATAACAAGCAACCTTCTTTTAGGTACGGATAAATCTCATCATATTTAGCTACATTATACATCCCAATTCTTTTATTGATATGTTTTCGTTTGATATCATGCGGGCTTTCTAAACCAGAAGCTGCAACCAATTCTAAAAAACTATGAATGGTTCCTTCTTGATAATTAGTAGTTCTTATCGCTTTATCATCAACAACAAGCCCTTTCATTAGTGATTTATTTTGTGTAGCCACTCCAACCGGACAGGTATTATTATTACATTCTAATGCTTGAATACAGCCAATTGCCAACATCATAGCACGTGCACTATTACATCCATCAGCACCTAGAGCAATTGCTCTTGCCATATGAAAACCTGTAATAATTTTACCGGCAGCAATCAGTTTTATTTCCTTTTTTAATCCGAAACCCACTAAGGTATCATACACAAAAACCAATCCTTCCCGTAAGGGCATACCCATTGAGTTAGAAAATTCTACCGGAGCTGCTCCAGTACCGCCTTCACCGCCATCAACAGAAATAAAATCAGGTTTAATTCCTGTTGAAAGCATCGCTTTACAAATGTCAATAAATTCCTGTTTTTTACCTACACATAATTTGAACCCTACAGGTTTCCCCCCAGAAAGATCTCTTAATTTTTTAATAAAATTTATAAATTCAATGGGGTTAGAAAATACCGAGTGCACTGGTGGAGAATGTACATCAACATGTGGTTCAATATGTCTTATATTAGAAATCTCTACTGTATTTTTTGATGCAGGTAATATACCTCCATGTCCTGGTTTCGCACCTTGCGATAGTTTTATCTCTATCATTTTTACTTGCTCTTTGGTAGCACCTTCTTTAAAACCACTTTCACTAAAGTTTCCCTGTTCATCTCTACAACCAAAATAACCTGTACCAATTTGCCAGATTAAATCACCTCTATACTTTAAGTGATAAGGGCTCAATCCGCCCTCACCGGTATTATGAGCAAAATTTCCTTCTTTAGCACCTTTATTTAATGCCATAACAGCATTTTTACTCAACGAACCAAAACTCATTGCTGAAATATTTAATAAGCTTGAAGAATATGGTTGTTTACAATCAGCGCCTCCAATAGTCAATCTTGGAAATTCGCCAATTTCTTTAGGGCTATTTTTAGCATACATTGAATGATCCATCCATTCATACCCAGAACGATATACATTCATCTGAGTACCAAACGGCGTAGTATCATTTTCTTTTTTGGCACGTTGGTAAATTAAAGATCTGAAGATTCTATTGAGTGGTCTTCCTTGGGTATCTGTCTCTACAAAATACTGCATTATTTCAGGTCTTATATCCTCTAATACATACCTGAACCTTCCTAGTAATGGAAAATTTCTTCGAATAGTATGCTTTGTTTGAAAAATGTCATAAACTCCCATGAGAATAAATGGAATTATGAGAACGAGAATCCATAAAATGGGTTGCCAAAATTGAGCAATGATAATAATTAAAATTGTGAGCAAAACTGATACTAAAATAAATTGTTCGCGGGCTTTCATTTAAAAAAATTTTGAGTTAAATTTAATAAAATGATTTTACTAATGTATTTTCTTTTTAATTTATTCTGTAAATTAGAATAATTCTATCTTTACCAAAAACTAAAATTAATGGGTCTTATTAAAATTAAAAATATTCATTTATATGCTTATCATGGATGCTTAGATGAAGAAGGAAAAATAGGTTCTGAATATAGAGTTAATCTATCTGTAAAAGCTGATTTGTCAAAATCTGCAAAAACAGATAATTTACATGATACGGTTGATTATGTACATTTAAATAAAATAGTAAAAGAAGAAATGGCAATACGTACTAAATTACTAGAAACTGTTGCCGATAAAATATTGACTCGTATTTTAAAAGAAATTTCGATAGTTCAAAAAGTTTCGGTAGAAGTTTCTAAAGTAAATCCGCCAATTGGTGGTAATGTCGCTATGGTTACCATTAAAATGAAAAAATCAAGAAACTAGTTTATAAAACACCTCTTACTTATTGCATACTCTATTATTTTGACTAAATTTGTAGCCGTGAAAACGGCGTTGTGGCCGAGTGGCTAGGCTGGGCTCTGCAAAAGCTCCTACAGCGGTTCGAATCCGCTCGACGCCTCGATAACTAGGGCTGTTTTGATAAAAACAGCCCTTTTTTTATTAACTAAATCATAATTACATAACTGTGGTTCTCCCGTACCAAGACTTCAGGATAAGGACGCTCGACACCTCAGACTTCTTCTTACATTGATGAGGTTTTTTCATTTTAATTTCTTACTCATTACGCTTATTTTATGCATCTTTGTAGTTCATATTTTCTTTATGACAATCTATCCAATAGAAACTGGGAATTTTAAACTTGATGGAGGCGCCATGTTTGGCGTAGTGCCTAAAATATTATGGCAAAGAACAAATCCGGCAGATAATAATAATTTAATAGATATGAGTGTGCGCTGTATGCTCATTGAAGATGGTAAAAGATTAATTTTAATTGATACAGGCGTAGGGAATAAACAATCAGAAAAATTCTTTAGCCATTATTATTTATTTGGTGACTTTTCTTTAGACTCATCATTAGTTAAATTAGGATTTCATAAAGATGATATTACTGATGTGTTTTTAACACATTTACATTTTGATCATTGTGGCGGAAGTATTCAATTCAACAAAAACAGAACAGACTATGAACCTGCTTTTAAAAATGCAAAATTTTGGAGTAACACCAATCATTGGCAATGGGCAGTTGAACCAAATGTAAGGGAAAAAGCTTCCTTTTTAAAAGAAAATATTCATCCTATCAAAGAAAGTGGTCAATTAAATTTTATCGAACTTTCTAATACAAGTTATAATCCCACCTCAGAATTAGGGTTTGGCATTTTATTTGTAGATGGTCATACAGAAAAAATGATGCTCCCACATATAAAATACAAAGGAAAAATTATCGTCTTTATGGCTGATCTATTACCAACTGTAGGACATATACCATTACCATATGTTATGGGTTATGATACCAGACCATTATTAACAATGGATGAAAAACAGCAGTTTTTAAACTTAGCTGCTGATAATAACTATATATTGTTTTTTGAACATGATGCACAACATGAATTGTGTACCGTAAAACATACCGAAAAAGGAGTACGATTAGAACAAACCTATTCATTTAACGAAGTATTTAATTAAACTAGAAACATGAGAATAAAATCAATTTCTGTAGCTCTAATTGCTACAATGGCATTAGCAAGTTGTGGTACTACAAAAACAACAACTTCAACCGCTACAACAGTAGCCGAAACAATAACTATTATTACTGTAACAGATAATGTTGTTGCTAAAAAAGGTGAAATGAGTGAAGCTGAAGTTCATGCTTGGCCTCATACTGATGTTTTTACTGATTCTATACCGGGTATGAGTTTAGACAAAGCCTATGATTTTGTAAAAAACAAACAAGGTAAAACTGTTATTGTTGGTGTAATTGATTCTGGTATTGATGTTGAACATGAAGATCTAAAAGATGTAGCTTGGGTTAATAAAGGTGAAATTGCCAATAACGGAAAAGATGATGACAATAATGGTTATACTGATGATATTCACGGTTGGAATTTCTTAGGTGGTGAAAAAGGTCAAGCCAACCCTGAACAATTAGAAATGACCAGAATGGTACAAAAATGGATGCCTCGTTTTGATGGTAAATCTGTCAATTCAATTGTTGAAGCTGACAAAGCCGACTTTAATTTATTTATAAAACTGAAAACAATTATTGACAAAAAAAATACGAATGCTACAAATCAAGTAGCTAAATACACAGGTATTAAACAATTTGTAAATAAAGCAAATGATACTATAAAAAAATTACTTGTTGATAAAAAAATGAGTTTAGAAAATGTAAATTCTTTAAGCTTTGAAAATCCTGAATATCAGCAAGGTAAAATGATTATTATGCAAATTTTAGACTCAGGCTCTACCATAGATGAAGCTATTGAAGAGTTAAGTGGAATTGTTAATCACTACAGTAATCAGCTAAACTCTCAATATAAAATTGGCTTTAACGGCAGACTTGCAGGTGACAATCCGAATGATATTACTGATATTAACTATGGTAACGGCTATGTAATTGGCTCTAAAGATGACGAAATGCACGGCACACATGTTTCAGGTATTATTGCAGCCAAACGTAATAATGGTATAGGTATGAACGGAGTTGCACACAATGTTCAAATTATGGCACTTAGAGCTGTACCAGATGGTGATGAATATGATAAAGATGTAGCATTGGCAATCCGTTATGCAGTTGATAACGGTGCTAAAGTGATAAACATGAGTTTTGGTAAAAGCTATTCGCCAAATG
>CAZHYX010000110.1:5200-9364 GCA_964536675.1 uncultured Flavobacteriaceae bacterium | reverse complement strand
GTAAAGATGTATTATTAGTACACGCTGCCGGAAATGATGGGAGCGATATAGATACTGCCGAAAATTTTCCTAATGATTCAAAAGATAAATTGGTTGAGTTTGCTGATAATGTATTAACAATAGGTGCCATGACACGCCATTTTGATGAAAAACTAGTTGCTTCATTCTCTAACTACGGTAAAAGGAATGTTGATATTTTTGCTCCAGGATTAGAAATATACTCTACCGTACCTAAAGATAAATATAAATCTATTCAAGGTACATCAATGGCTGCTCCTGCAGTAGCGGGTGTTGCTGCTTTGGTTCGTTCTTATTATCCGAATTTAACAGCTAGTCAAGTAAAACATATTATTATGGATTCTGGTATTGAATTTCATAAAGAAGTAATTAAACCTGGTAGTGAAACTGACAAAGTGAACTTTAATAATCTTTCGGTTTCAGGAAGAATTTTAAATGCATATAACGCATTGTTAATGGCTGATAAAATGTCTAAATAAAGAGGTTGTCTGAAAAGTAAATTTTAGTGTTATATTGAGCGCAGTCGAAATATCTTACATTATTAATATTCTTCGACTAGCTCTGAATGACAAATTCTAGTTCTTTTCGACTTTTCAGACAACCTCGTTTTGTTAGAAGAAAAAAACTCGAGTGGAAAGATAGAAACTTAGATCTTCTGACTTATTGGTATCAAACTTGTTATCCGTATCTTGCATCTTCAAAATATATTTATGAGAAAATTTACTTTTTTAATTACTTTACTTTTTACTCTTTCAATTACTGCTCAAAATCCAACTTATTGGCAGCAACAAGCAGATTATACTATGTCAATTGATATGAATGTAGATAATTATCAATATGAAGGTGTGCAAAAATTAGTATATGCTAACAATTCTCCTGATACTTTGCGAACTGTTTTTTATCATTTATATTTTAATGCCTTTCAACCGGGAAGTGAAATGGATATCAGATTACAAAATATTAAAGATCCTGATGGTAGAATGGTTAAAAATTTAGGCACTAAAGAAGCTCCTAAATTTGAAAGTAGAATTTCAAAATTACAATCTAATGAAATTGGTTTTATAAAAGTAAATACGCTAAAACAGGATAGTGTAGATCTAAAATTTGAAACCATTGGTACTATTTTAAAAGTAACATTAAACAAACCTATACAACCTGGCGAAAAAACAATGTTAGAAATGACTTTTAAAGGTCAAGTACCTATTCAAATTCGTCGTTCCGGTAGAAATAATAAAGAAGGCGTGGCACTTTCAATGACACAATGGTATCCTAAAATTGTAGCTTATGACTTTGAAGGTTGGCATGCCAATCAATATATAGCTAGAGAATTTTTTAGTGATTGGGGTGATTATGATGTTAAAATTACAATAGATAAAAAATATATCCTTGGCGGAACGGGATATTTACAAAATCCTAATGAAATTGGTTATGGTTATGAAACTGGAAAAGTAAAACGTCCGAAAGGGAAAAAATTAACTTGGCATTTTATAGCACCAAATGTACATGATTTTACTTGGACTGCTGATCCTGATTATATTCATGACAAGATTCAAGGAGAAAATGATGTTACACTTCACTTCCTTTATAAAAAATCATTAAAGAAAAAATATTTAGAAAACTGGAAAAAACTACAAACTAAAACTGCTGAATTCTTATCTTATTTTAATAAAAATATTGGTCAATATCCATACAAGCAATATTCTGTAATTCAAGGTGGTGATGGTGGAATGGAATATGCTATGTGTACTCTAATTACTGGTGAACGAGAATATGGAAGCTTGCTTGGCGTAACTGCACATGAATTAGCACATTCTTGGTTTCAATTTTTATTAGCAACAAACGAAATTAAACATGAATGGATGGATGAAGGTTTTACTTCTTATATTTCCCATATGGCAATGAATGAGGTTTTACAACAAAATAAGGAAAATCCGCATGAAGGGGCTTATAATGGATACCTTTATTTAACTGAATCAAAAGCTGAACAACCTCAATCATTATTTGCCGACAGGTTTCATTATAATTTTGCCTATGGTATTTCTGCTTATAGTAAAGGCGAAATATTTTTAGCGCAATTAGGTTATATCATCGGTCAAGATAATTTAGAAAAAACATTGAAAAAATACTTTGAAGATTTTAAATTCAAACATCCAACACCAAATGATTTTAAACGTACTGCTGAAAAAGTGTCGGGTTTACAATTAGGCTGGTACTTAAATGAATGGACTCAAACTACCCATACTATTGATTATGCTATTAAAGGAATTAATAATAGAGAAATTACATTAGAAAACAAAGGCAGTATGCCAATGCCAATTGATATAAAAGTAACTTATACTGATGGCAGTACTGAATATTTTTATATTCCTTTACGGATGTTATTAGGTCAAAAACCAACTACAGCTACCATTATAAATGACTGGTCTTGGGTACAACCTACTTATACATTTACTACTTCTAAAGAAGTTCAATCAATAGAAATAGACAATTCTAAACGAATGGCGGATATTGATAGGAGTAATAATGTTTTTGAAGTTATAAAAGAGTAATCATTTTTAGTCAACTCTAAAGCAATAAAAATCTGCTTTTAAGTGAATCAAATAGTCATTATCTCTTTTTCCTTTTCTTGATAAAGGTCATCAATAGTTTTAATATACTTATCGGTTAACTCTTGTACGGTACTTTCGGTATTACTTTTCAGATCGTCAGAAATATCTAGCTTTTTAATCTCATTATTGGCATCTTTTCTTGCATTTCTAATACTTACTTTATCGTCTTCAGCTTCTGATTTAGCTTGTTTTGCTAAATCTTTACGGCGTTCTTCAGTCAATGCAGGTACATTAATAATTATGCTCTCACCATTATTCATTGGATTGAAACCTATATTCGCAATTTGTATACCTCGTTCAATTTCCTGAAGCATACTTTTTTCCCAAGGTTGAACCGTAATAGTTCTTGCGTCCGGCGTATTTACATTAGCTACTTGACTTAAAGGTGTTTGCGAGCCATAATAATCAACCATTACACTTCTAAGCATAGCGGGTGATGCCTTACCGGCTCTAATATTTGCCAATTCTTTTTTTAAATGAGATACTGCATTATCCATATGTTCTTTAGCAGTATCTATTATAAATTCAACTTCTTCGTTCATTTTAAATTATTTTATAATGTTGAAATCAAAAAGCAAGCCATAAAGTTGTAACAACCCCAAATACTCGGAACAAATTACAAAAAATAAATTACAAAAAATTCTCAATACTCAAAAGTTAAACTTCAAAATATTTCTGTTAAAGGTAAATACAAGGGTTTGGGTATTTGAGTTTATCCCAAGAATTGGGGATTGAAATTTAGAGTTTTATATATTTACTTTAGTTCCAATATTTTCGCCTGACAATAATTTAAGCAAGTTTCCTTTTTTGTTCATGTCAAAAACAATAATTGGTAATTTATTCTCTTCGCTTAAGGTAAAAGCTGTCATATCCATAACTTTTAACCCTTTATTCATAACATCTTTAAATGTAATATTTTCAAATTTAGTGGCATCAGCATTTTTTTCAGGATCAGAGGTGTAAATTCCATCAACACGTGTGCCTTTTAAAATAACTTCAGCACTAACTTCAATCGCTCTCAATACAGCAGCTGTATCTGTAGTAAAATAGGGATTACCCGTACCGCCACCAAAAATAACTACTCTCCCTTTTTCTAAATGCCTAACTGCTCTTCGTTTTATAAAAGGCTCTGCCACTTGTTCCATTTTAATAGCTGTCAATAAACGTGTTTGCATATTGGCATCTTCTAATGCGCTTTGTAAGGCTAAACCGTTTATAGTAGTAGCCAACATACCCATATAATCAGCTTGCACTCTATCCATACCATTACTGGCACCAGCAACACCTCTAAAAATATTGCCGCCACCAATTACAATGGCAACTTCAACTCCTTTTTCAACAACTTTTTTGATTTCTTGTGCATATTCCGCAATTCTTTTTGGATCAATTCCATAATCACGATCACCCATTAATGCTTCTCCGCTTAATTTTAATAGAATTCTTTTGTAATGCATATTTTTTTGAAAGTTTAACAAATATAGTAATAACAAATTCCAAATAACAAATTCCAAATAACAAACTTGGGGTTTTAAGGTTT
>CAZHYX010000110.1:0-5100 GCA_964536675.1 uncultured Flavobacteriaceae bacterium | reverse complement strand
AATAACAAATTCCAAATAACAAATTCCAAATAACAAACTTGGGGTTTTAAGGTTTAAGCCTTATCAAAACCTAACTAAAACACATCCATTTTACAGAAATAAAAAAACCACTCCAAAGCCAGAGAATCACCTAAATTTTTTCGCTGTTGAAGACCTAGCTCTTATGAGAAAAAAAAGATAAATTACCATACCGACAATAATACTCTTAGTAAAACTAAAATTGAGGTTTGGGTTAATAAAGTGAAAGACTAAATAAACAACAATAGAAACTGCTCCGGCCAACAGTTCATTTATTAAAACATTCTACATAATAGGTTTGAACTTATAATTTTAAAATTTCCAAAAAGGAATGTTAACGGTTCTTATTTTAATGGAATCTTTGGCTTTTTCGTCATACATTTTATAACGAAGAGTTAAAAGATGTTCTCCTATATTTATGCTGTCAGTGGGAAAGTAGCACAACAACCCTTTCTCATTCATATTAGGATGGCTATAAAATTTACATTTTAATGAATCATTATATGAGACACCATCAATAAATATTTGATTAGCGTCTAATAATGATGATTTTATTTGTAATAATTTTATTTCTTTTTCTCTTTCAATTCTTCTATTCCACGCTTTTTTCATACTATCTCTTTGATACTTCATATAATCATCTAGATTCAATATTTTTTTTTCATATTTACCAGCATTAAACCTTTTCATAAAGTTACTTTTAAGTTTAGAATTTAAAGAATCCTTTTTAATCTTCCTTTGTTGTTTAATTAGTTTTTGTAGATCTGTTGATTTTTGATTTTCAAAATTCAATATTGTAGAGTCTTCGATTTTTCCTTTAAAAAAATCATGTCTTAATCCTGATTTTCGATAGGCAGTTATACCATATTTATTAGATAATAACTCTTCATCTACTCCAGCTTGTCTTATGAATATACTTGCATAATTACGTGTTATTTCATAGTTAGAAAGACTTAATATTCTTATCCTTTTACGGCTAGAATTTGATATCGCTAGGTTCTTTTCTCGCAAATCATCATAATTATTGCTTATAACTATATGTTTTGAAATAAGATTATCACCTTCAAATGATCTCTTTATTTCAGGAAAATGAGGGTTAGCTTCCAATATAAAATTAGGTAAAACAACTGTTAATACTAGTAAATAAGGTATAGAAAACCAAAAAAGTCTTCGGGTGTATTTAGTGTCTAAAAAATTATAAAGTAAAGGTCTATAAATAAAAGACAAGGTTATAAAAGAGTAAAACCTATAGACATAACCATAAATTTTAGAAAAGTTTTTATCCTGTATCTTTTTAAATAACCCTAATGTAATGAAGTCAATAAAAACAAAAAATGCTAAAAACCAAAAAATAGCATTGACACTAAAAGAAATAGCAAAGTAAGAAGAATCAGGGTCAAATAAATAATTTAAAAATGTTGTTAATAATATCGAAAAAACAATAAAAAAGGTAAAAGATAAAAAGATGAAAAAGAGTAAAAATGTATAAGCAAATATTGAGCTACAAATCTTTTCTAAACGTTCTATATAATCATCAAATCCACCAACTTTTCCCTTAAAATATTTATTAAAAGCATCAGAGTATTTTAGTTTATCATAGTCAATCTCTCCAGACACATATCGCAATCCGATAGCTCCTATCCACAACCCTCTCAAAATTATATGAATCAATAAATTGGTAAAGAAAACCAACCATGCAGCCCGAAGCATTTGCGTAACTATTTTGAGTACAATTGAAGCGTCACTATTTACAGGGCTATTAACAGCTAAAAAATTAGTAAATGACTCTAGAATATCCCTACTCTCCCAAATACCAAACAAAGCAAATCCAGATATTAGCAATTCTAATTGCCAACTTTCTTGTTGTAATTTTTCAAGCCACTCTGTAAGGATATTTTTCTTTTCCTTTTCGTCTAACATGGGTATTATAACTTTTGTAATACAATTGTATAATTACTATACTTTAACAAATTCACAATAAAAATTACGCAATTATCTAAATATCGGTAGATTACGATTTAATTTAAAATGCTCATATAAGTATAACTTACGAGCAATGTACGAAAATATTTAAAAAATTTAATCTCATTAATTAGAAAAAATACTTATTAAAGTTCTAAAACCAAAAAAAGCTTCATCTAACGATAAAGCTTTTTTAGTTTATATGAGATACCGAAACAAGTTCGGTATAAAAATTTACCCTAAAGCAACTCTTTTAAAATCAACAATAGTTACATCACCTAATGTTTTTACATATTGAGCCACACTTTGTTTATTGTCTTTTATAAATGCTTGGTTTACTAAGGTGTTATCTTTAAAAAAACGTTTTAATTTACCTTTAGCTATATTATCTAACATAGCTTCAGGTTTACCTTCTTGACGTAATTGATCTTTAGCAATTTCTATTTCTTTCTCAATAGTTGCTTGATCAACACCATCTTCATCTAACGCTATTGGTGCCATAGCAGCAGCTTGCATAGCCACATCTTTAGCAACAGCGGCAGCGCCATCAACAGCTGCAGACAAACCTACAAGTGTAGCAATTTTATTACCGGCATGAATATAAAATCCTACAAACGGAGCATCAATTTTATCAAAAGCTTTAATTTCTAATTTTTCACCGATAACTCCTGTTTGTTCTATTAATTTATCACTAACTGTCATTCCTTCAAAATCAGCAGCTAAAAAATCTTCTTTAGAAGATTGGTTTAATGCAATTTCAGCAAATTGATGTGCAAGATTTACAAAGGCTTCATTTTTACCAACAAAGTCAGTTTCACAACCTAAAACAATAGAAACCCCCATTGTATTAGTGTGATTTACCTTTGCAATTGCAGCTCCCTCTGTTGATTCACGATCGGCTCTATTTGCAGCAACTTTTTGTCCTTTTTTACGTAAAAATTCAATTGCTTTGTCAAAATCTCCTTCAGCTTCAACCAAAGCTTTTTTACAGTCCATCATTCCTGCGCCTGTAGCTTTTCTTAATTTATTTACTTCTGCGGCTGTTATTTTAACCATCATTTTTAATGTTTATGCGTTTAATCATTTAATTGTGTATTTGTTTTTCTACACAATTAAACAGATAAACAATTTTATAAAAATTATTTATTTTTCTTCTTTAACCTCGGTAGTTACCTTAGCTTCAGCTTCTTTTTCAGCTTTTGCTTTTACCGTTGCAGCTTCTTTAGCCTCTTTTTCAGCTACAGCTTTATCTTTGTCTGCTTTCCTATCAGATAAACCTTCGGCAATAGCATCGGTAACATATGATAAAATTTTATCAATAGATTTAGAAGCATCATCGTTAGAAGGAATCGCAAAATCTATTGGTCTAGGGTCTGAATTTGTATCAACCATAGCAAAAATTGGCATATTTAACTTTTTTGCCTCAGCAATAGCAATGTGTTCTCGCTTAGTATCTACTACAAATAAAGCTCCTGGTAAACGGGTCATATCAGAAATTGAGCCTAGATTCTTCTCTAATTTAGCTCTTTGACGTAATATTTGCAATTTTTCTCTTTTTGATAATGCTTTAAAAGTACCATCTTGTTGCATTCTATCTATTTGAGCCATTTTTTTAACAGCTTTACGAATAGTAACAAAATTAGTTAACATACCTCCTGGCCATCTTTCAGTAATATAAGGCATATTTACACTTTCTGCTTTTTCTGCAACAATATCTTTTGCTTGTTTTTTAGTTGCTACAAAAAGTATTTTTCTGCCTGAAGCTGCAATTTTCTTTAAGGCATTTGAAGTGTCCTCAATTTTTGCAACTGTTTTATACAAATCAATAATATGTACACCATTACGCTCGGTATATATATAAGGAGCCATATTTGGATCCCACTTTCTTGTTAGGTGACCAAAATGCACACCTGCGTCTAATAATTCTTTAATGTCTATGTTTGCCATATTGTTTTTAGTTTACGTTCCGTTGAGTTAGCAATAATTAAGTAGCCTTACTATTAAGAGTCTTAACTATTTGGATGCTAAACCTAAGTAACAAGTTTAATAATTATATAGTACTGCTGAGCGAACTGAAAACTGAACACTGCGTACTGAATACTTTTTTTATCGTTTAGAGAATTGGAATTTCTTACGTGCTTTTTTCTGACCGAATTTCTTACGTTCAACCATTCTAGGGTCTCTAGTAAGTAATCCATGTGGTTTTAATATTGCTCTATGATCTTCGTTCATAAACACTAAAGCTCTAGTGATTGCTAAACGTATAGCCTCTGCTTGACCAGTAACACCACCACCAAAAACATTTACTGTAATATCAAATGATTTTTCATTATCAGTTAATACTAAAGGCTGCATTACTTTGTACTGCAAAGTTCCGGTTGTGAAATAATTATTTAACTCTCTTTTGTTTATCACAATCTTTCCTTTTCCTTTAGAAATATATGCACGAGCTACTGCAGTTTTTCTTCTACCTATTTTGTGTACTATTTCCATTATCTAAGATCGTTAAGGTTAATAGCTTTCGGATTTTGAGCTTCTTGTTGGTGCTCTCCGCCAGCATATACATATAAATTTCTAAATAAAGCGCTCCCTAATTTATTTTTAGGCAACATTCCTTTTACTGCTTTTTCAACTAAACGAGTTGGATTTTTTTCAAACATTTCTGTTGCAGTAAGTGATCTTTGACCTCCGGGATAACCAGTATGACGGATATAAGATTTATCTGTCCATTTTTTACCGGTTAAATTAATCTTGTCTGCATTGATAATAACAACGTTATCACCACAATCAACATGTGGAGTGAAGTTAGGCTTGTACTTACCTCTAATTAGCTTTGCTATCTTAGAAGCTAAACGACCCAATGTTTGTCCGTCCGCATCAACTAAAACCCACTCTTTTGTAACGGTGGCTTTGTTTGCTGATACTGTTTTGTAACTTAATGTGTTCACACTATTAGTTTTTGTCTATTAATAATTTGTTTTTCCCTCTCTAAAATGGGAGTGCAAATGTACAAACTATTATTTATATAACAAACCCTGTTTTAACACTATTTTTTAGAACTATTTTTAACAGAATCGAAAAGACAATTAACAAAATATTAAGAGGTATTTATACTAACTT
>CAZHYX010000109.1:0-9385 GCA_964536675.1 uncultured Flavobacteriaceae bacterium | reverse complement strand
AAAATTATAGACACTCTGTTATAATTGCTATGAAAGAGAAAGTATAATTATTAGGGTAATTATTTAGAAATTCCAGGAAAGATTACAATAAAGGTGATAATATATTCCTTTTTTCTCTATCTTTTTTGGATTTCTATTTTCTTCACTATTTTAACAAAAAATAGATAACATCCACTTAATAAAATTTAGTATTTACTGTTCTTGAAAGAAAAAGACATTCTTTTCGACAAAATACTAAACATTAATCTCTACTAAAATGGTATCTAAGTTTTCTTTAAGCATTTTGCTTTGTTTTATATTACTCACCGTTTCAGCACAATTTAAAAATTCTAAAAACCTACCTTTTACTTGGAAAACCGACACCTTGAAACACTCTGTTCCCCTTTCAGAAATTCAAATCGTTTTACCAAAGGGTTCTTTTCCAACTTTAGATTATCCGAAATTTGTCAGCAAATCTGAAGGAATGCGAATGTTCTTTACAAAAGAACCTGTAATTGTAGTTGCCATTGATGGTTTTGCAAAAGCATATCCTTTAAACATTTTAACCATGCATGAAATATCTAATGATGTGCTTAACGAAATACCAATTTTAGTAACTTATTGTCCATTGTGTAATTCAGGAATAGTTTACAATAGGAGCTTACAATTTAATGGAAAAGATTATTTACTGGAATTCGAAGCGTCAGGTATGTTACGAAATAGCGATATGGTTATGTTAGATAGAACTACTGAAACCTTATGGCAACAATTGATGGGAACAGCTATCGTTGGAATCTATGATCAAGCTCAACTTAATATAATACCGTCTTTAATTATTTCTGTAGAAGAATTTTTTATACGCTATCCCAACGGTAAAATTCTATCTAAAAAAACAGGGTTTACAGAGATTGAAAAAAGATATGGCTATAATCCCTATAAAAAATATGATGAAAAATTAAATCCATTACAACAGTTTTTTGATAATAATAAAGTTGATAAACGGCTTCCGGCTATGGAGCGAGTTGTTGATATTGAACACAATGGAGATTACAAAATATACACCTTTAAAAGTATAGCAAAAAGAGGCGTTATTAATGACGTTTTCAAAACAAATAAAATAGTCCTCTTTTACAAGTCTGGTACAGTTTCAATTTTAGATGAGAATGATATTTCAGCTTCAAAAAATATAGGATCTGTTACTGTTTTTAATGCTATAGTTGAGAAACAACATTTAACTTTTAAAAAGAAAACAGGCATCTTTATTGATAATGAAACCAACTCAAAATGGGATATAACCGGGTATTGTTATGCCGGGAAACTACAAGGTAAACAATTGCCAATAGAACCTCATAGTAACCATTTTGCATTTGCTTGGTTGGCATTTCATCCTGATAGTGAAATTTATAAAGAATAATGCTCTTTTTACGATATAAAAATATAAGTGTCTCAAATTTTCAACTAAGAAAAAATATTGTTTTTTATTGAGGATAATTACCTTCTCTCCAATCTTTTATTGCATTTATCTGAATAGTAGTTAAAGGAGTTCCGTTTGGTGGCATTGAACCATCCTCTACTCTTCCTATTAAATCTCTATTTATCACAGCCTCTTTAACCTCATCAAAATTAGTTAAAGACATAGGTGCTCCATTTGTCACTGGGCTTCCATGACAATTTAAACACTTACTATCAATAATTGATTTTATATCATTGGTATAAGTAACATTACCCTGAGGAATAATAATTTCATCATTATCATCAGAAGAGCAAGAAGTTATAGAAAATGATAAAAAGAGTACGAATAAAAAAGAATATTTCATGAGTATATATTTTTAAAATTAATACAGATTTAGTCAAAAAATTAATAACAACGTTTTATTTTTTCACAAACGAATACTTAAATCTCTAGATTCTTTCTTAGCTTGAAGAATAAAAACATCATCTGATAAGCTAGAAACATCTATTGTAACACTATGTCTATCTTTAGGTAATTCTCTATCAAATAATTCTTTTATCCTGTTTCCTGTTAAATCAAAAATAGTAAGACTCACTCTTCCTTTATCAGAAATTAAGAACTAAAATAGCTGTACAAATAATGTAAGATTAAAATATACTATAATTTCTTGTTCTCTCTAAAAGGTGTTCATCATCACGACTTGTACTGAACCCTAAACAGAATTTTATTATGGTTGGTTTATTTAACTTTTGATATTTCCATCTTATAAAACTGTATTTATCTAAAAATATTATATTTTTATCTAAAAATTTATCTATTTATGTCAATATATGTTGCAGAGTTCTTAGGAACTTTTTTACTTATTTTATTCGGAGGTGGCGTTGTTGCTGGTGTACTTTTAAAAGATTCAAAATCAGAAAATTCAGGGTGGAATACCATTGTAGTAGCTTGGGGTATTACTGTAGCTTTTTCAATTTATGCTGTAGGAAGTATAAGTGGTGCGCATATCAATCCCGCAGTAACTTTAGGTTTGGCTTTTGTTGGTGAATTTCCTTGGGAAAAAGTTCCTGGCTATATCATTGCACAAATATTAGGTGCTTTTAGTGGCGCAACACTAGTTTGGATCTATTACATACCACATTGGTCTAAAACACAAGATAAAATTTCTAAATTATCCGTTTTTAGTACAGTACCGGCAATACGTTCGTACATCCACAATTTTGTAAGTGAAATGATAGGTACTGCAATGCTAATTTTCGGATTACTTTTTATAGGTACTAATAATTTTACTGAAGGGTTAAATCCACTAGTTGTAGGTGCATTGATTATGCTTATTGGTTTCGGTTTAGGAGGTACAACAGGTTATGCTATTAATCCTGCAAGAGATCTTGGGCCTAGAATTGCACACTTTTTAATGCCAATTCATGGCAAAGGAGGTTCTGATTGGAAATATGCACCAATACCCATATTTGGCCCTTTTTTTGGAAGCCTTTTAGGAGGTGCAGCATATCAAATGTTATATAAAAATGATTTACAACTCAAATATTGGATTGTTATTGGTATAGCAATTCTTATTTTAATTCTGGTTGTAGTAAAAGGACTTAAATCTGCAAAAAATAATTAAGTTATGTCAAAAAAATACATCATTGCCTTAGATCAAGGCACAACAAGTTCTCGTTCAGTATTATTCGACGAAAACGGTCGTCAAGTTGCTATTTCGCAACAAGAATTTGAACAAGTTTTTCCGAAATCTGGTTGGGTTGAACACGATCCTCAAGAGATTTTAGACTCACAATTAGCTACTTTTAAAAATCTTATTCAAGATAATAATATTGATGTCAGTACTATTGCTGGAATAGGTATTACCAACCAACGTGAAACGACCGTTGTATGGAACAAATCAACCGGAAAAGCAATTTACAATGCCATTGTTTGGCAAGACAAAAGAACAGCACCAATTTGTGAAACCTTGAAAAGTCAAGGCTTAGAAGAACATGTTAAAAAAACGACAGGTTTAGTAATTGATTCATATTTTTCGGGCACTAAAATTAAATGGATTTTAGACAATGTTCAAGGTGCAAGATTGCTTGCCAAAAAAGGCGAGTTATTATTTGGTACAATTGACACTTGGTTATTATGGAATTTAACGAACGGCAAAATACATGCTACAGATTATTCAAATGCATCACGTACCATGATTTTTAATATCAAAACATTAGAATGGGATGAAAAGCTACTTACCGCATTAGACATTCCTGAAAATATGTTACCTCATGTAAAACCATCTAGTTTTCATTTTGGTGATTTTGAATATGAAAACCATACAATTCCCATAGCTGGAATTGCTGGTGACCAACAAGCTGCATTATTTGGGCAAGCCTGTTTTAATAAAGGTGAAGCAAAAAACACTTATGGAACAGGTTGTTTTATGTTAATGAATACCGGTGAAAATTTACAATATTCTCAAAACGGATTACTAACTACCATCGCTTGGGGAATTGACAATAAGGTTTATTATGCGCTAGAAGGCAGTGTGTTTATAGCCGGAGCCGCTATTCAATGGTTGCGTGACGGATTACAACTCATAAAATCTGCCGAAGAAAGTGAAACTATTGCAGCGCAAATTGATGGTGACAACCCTGTTTATGTCGTTCCTGCTTTTGCAGGATTAGGTGCTCCTTATTGGGATATGTATGCACGTGGAGCTATTTTTGGTTTGACCAGAGATACCGGCAAAAATCATCTGGTAAAAGCTACCTTAGATTCAATGGCATACCAAACAAAAGACTTGGTAAATGCCATGCAAGAAGATAGTAAAATTAAATTATCTTCACTTAAAGTAGATGGCGGTGCTTGTGCAAATAATGTATTGATGCAATTTCAAGCAGATATTTTAAATACAGAAATTGAAAGGCCTAAAAATATTGAATCTACGGCTTTAGGCGCTGCTTATCTTGCCGGAATTGCTATCGGATTATGGAAACAACAAGATATCATTTCAAATAAAAAAATAGAAAGAAGGTTTACTCCATCTATGGAAGATCAGCAACGAGAAAAGTTGTACAAAGGGTGGCAAAAGGCTGTAAAACGGACTATGAATTGGGAAGAATGAGGCATGAACCAGCCTGACGGCGAGGCAGGTTTCACTAATTAACACGAAAAGTGGAAAAATGAGACATGAACCTGCCTACTGGTGAGGTAGGTTTCACTAATTATTACGAAAAATATGGCATTTTATTCTGAAATAAAAAATAGAGAACAACAATTCATTGAATCCCAAAAAATGTTTTTTGTAGCAACTGCACCAAAAAAGGGGCGAATTAATTTATCTCCAAAAGGAATGGATACTTTTCGTGTGCTAGATAAAAATCGTGTACTATGGTTAAACCTAACAGGTAGTGGAAATGAAACAGCTGCTCATTTGTTAGAAGATAATAGAATAACCATTATGTTTTGTGCTTTTGAAGGTAGTCCAAATATCTTACGTTTGTACGGATCAGCAATTGCAATTCATCCAAAAGATGATAAATGGAAAGATTCTATTTCATTATTTCCTAAAATTCCCGGAGCCCGTCAAATTTTTGATATACAAATTGAAAGTGTACAAACATCATGTGGAATGGCAGTTCCGTTTTTTGATTTTGTTGACCATAGAAATCAATTAGCCGATTTTGCAAAAGAAAAAGGACAAGAAAAAATTGAACAGTATTGGAAAGAAAGAAATAGTACAAGTATTGACGGTATTTCTACAGGTATAAATTAAATTTTCTTCTTGGGGTAATTACATACTTACTATTTGAAAAGAAAGATTTTATCAAGGTGTCACATTGAGCGCAGTCGAAATACTTAGAAGCTAAAAAGTGAATAAAAATAAATGAATAATTTCTCAACATTAAACAGAGCATCAATTAATAAAAAATTAGCATCCGAAGAATTTGACTTGTTAATTATTGGTGGTGGTATCACCGGAGCAGGCATTGCCTTAGACGCATCTTCAAGGGGGATGAAAGTTGCGTTGATTGAAAAAAACGATTTTGCATCGGGTACCAGTAGTAAATCAACCAAATTGATTCATGGCGGGCTCCGTTATTTAAAACAATTCGATTTTTGGCTAGTAAAAGAAGTAGGTTCAGAACGTGCTATTGTTCACAAATTAGCACCACATTTAGTAATACCCGAGAAAATGGTGTTACCCTTAATAAAAGGAGGTACTTATGGCTCGTGGCTAACCTCAATCGGATTAAAAATTTATGATATTTTAGCAAGTGTAGAAGGTGAAGACAAACGTAAAATGCTCAATAAAAAAGAGGCATTAGAGGTAGAACCATTACTTCCAACAAAAATTTTAGAAGGTGCAGGTTATTATGCTGAATATAGAACAGATGATGCAAGGTTGACAATTGAAGTTCTTAAAACAGCATTAAATTACGACACTACTTCTATAAATTATTGTGAAGCTGTTGAATTTATTTATGAAGATGAAAAAGTAAAAGGCATTAAAGCTTTTGATACAATTACAAATCAAAAGTTTAATATAAATGCAAAATATATAGTGAATGCTACCGGACCTTGGGTTGATGAACTCAGGCAAATCAATCATTCAAAAATAGGAAAGCGTTTACATTTAACTAAAGGTGTTCACTTAGTACTACCTCATAAAAAATTACCTATTAAACATGCAGTATATTTTGACGTACCTGACGGAAGGATGATGTTTGCCATCCCTAGAGGAAAAGTAACTTATATAGGTACAACTGATACTAATTTTCAAGAAAATAAAAACAAAGTTAAAGTTACAACTACTGATGCAATGTACTTAATAAGTGCTGTAAACAACATGTTTCCTTCAATTAATTTAAGCTTAGATGATGTAGAATCTAGCTGGGTAGGGCTACGTCCTTTAATTCATGAAGAAGGGAAATCCGCTTCTGAATTATCTCGAAAAGATGAAATTTTTGTATCTGATACAGAATTAATCTCAATTGCCGGTGGTAAACTCACAGGATACCGAAAAATGGCTGAACGTATAGTCGATTTAGTTTGTAAAAAATACAAAAATCGTTTTGATGTTGAATTTGGTGATGTATCAACACACTACATAGCATTAAGTGGTGGGAAATTTAAAAATTTTAAAGAAGTACAAAACTATCAGAATAAAATTTTTAAACGAATCAAACTTGCGGGTTTTACAAAAATTGATGCCAACTATTTGGTCTATAACTATGGTAAACAAACAAATAGTATTTTAAAAAAGTTTGATGAATTAAAAGGTGCCGATGAAGAAATTCGTTTGGCTAAAGCAGAATTATGGTTTTGTATCAATAATGAAATGGTACAAACACCTTTAGATTTTTTCGTCAGAAGAACTGGTAAATTGTATTTTGATATTCAAAGTATTGACAAATTAAAAGAGCCAATTCTTAAAGAATTTACTGCTATTTTTAATTGGGATAATAAGACTTTAAAACAGTACAAAAAAGAATTAAATGATGTTATTACGGATGCTGCATCTTTTGTTTAGTTTTTTTAAGACAACTTCATATCCATTAAAATAGAAAAAGCCTGTTTAATATCTGTTTCTTTTACAACTATAGTAATTTCGTGTGTAGTAGAAATAACTTCTTGAACCGGAATATCAGACCAAGCCAATTGCTTTAAAATAAAATAATAAATACCTGATTGCTCTATATTTGATTTTGGCAATTTTATAGTAATAGAAGCTAAATTTGTTATAGACCATAAAATAATTTCTCCTTTAAAAATTTCATCAATTTTAGCTTGCAATTTTTTACTAATAACAATATTAGTCTCAAATACGCCTTGCGAAATAGTAAAAAAATTATCACTACCTCTACCAATATCATTTAACAGTTTTGTTATTTTTTGAATTAAAGTCGACGTGTTTTTAAAAGTATAATCACACAAATCTGACCGCATAATAAAATCGCCCGAAGAAAGTGCAATTTTCTTGATATTTCTTCTAGTTTTCAAGACACTTGAAGGTGATAAACGGTTTATAGCCATCATAATAGCGCCATCTTGAATTTCTTTTTTTAAAATATTTTCAACTTCAGGTTTGATTATTCTTGCCAACGATGAAACATTAATCAATTTATCATATAATGCTTCTTCAATAAATGGTGTTTTATTGATGATAGCCGTAACTGCTTGCTGAATAGTTCTCATGTTTAAATTTAAACTTTTTGTTATAATTTGTAAAAGTACTTTAAAAAATTGCACATTAAATGATTCTTAACAATTTTTGTTAAAAATTATTTTTGTCATGCTTATATTAAAATTTGGAGGCACCTCAGTTGGTAATGCTATAAGCATTAAAAAAGTAGCCAATATTGTAAATTCTTATCAAGAACCAAAAATTGTGGTTTTATCTGCTGTTTCAGGAACGACCAATTCGCTTGTAAGTATCAATAATTTATTAGCCGAAAATAAAAAAGAGAAAGCCAAATTATTGATAAATGAACTTGAATTCACTTATCATACTTTATTAGATGATTTATTCTCATCTGAATATTATCAGTTAAAAGCATTGACCTTTGTTAGAAATAGTTTTGATTATTTACGATTACTGACAAATGATGGAATTGAAAATGAAAAGATTATGTTGGCTCAAGGTGAAATTATCTCAACAAATCTATTTCAGATATATCAAACCGAACTAGGAAATAAATCTGAACTCATTTCTGCATTAGATTTTATGTCTCTTGATGAAAAAGGTGAGCCGGACATGATAAATATAAAGAGTAACTTGAATACAATTCTAGATCAAGAAAGTAATTATAACACCTACATAACTCAAGGATATATTTGTAAAAATAACGCTGGAGCAATCGACAATCTTAAAAGAGGTGGAAGTGATTATACAGCTTCATTAATTGGTGCCGCTACTAAAGCATCAGAAATTCAAATTTGGACCGATATTGATGGTATGCATAATAATGATCCCCGTTTCGTAGAAAATACTTTTTCTATCGATGAAATAACTTTTGACGAAGCTGCAGAGCTAGCTTATTTTGGCGCAAAAATATTACATCCGCAAAGTATAATACCGGCTCAACAAAATAATATTCCCGTATTATTGAAAAATACATTTAATCCGAAAGATAAAGGTACAATTATTAAGAATTGTGCAAATAATAAAGGTGTAAGAGCCATTGCAGCAAAAGACGGAATTATTGCTATAAAAATAAAATCGTATAGAATGTTAATGGCATACGGTTTTTTGAAAAATATTTTTGAGGTTTTTGAAAAATACCAAACTGCTATTGATATGATAACAACTTCTGAAATTGCAGTATCTCTTACAATTGATGATACCACTCATTTAAAGCAGATTACTAAAGAATTACACGATTTTGGAAAAGTTGAAGTTGATAAACAAATGAGTATTATTTGTTTGGCAGGAAATTTCTCGCAAAGCGGAAAAGGCATCAGCGCTTCTGTAATTAATTGTTTAAAAAACATTCCTATTAGAATGATCTCTTATGGCGGAAGCAATTATAATATGTCATTATTAGTTGCTACAGTTGATAAAATAAATGCCTTGAATTTATTGAATGAAGGATTGTTTGTACAAAAACAGTTGCAAAAAAAATGAATTTTTTGGTAAAAGAACAACCTGTTGAGAACGCAATATGATAAGGTTAAGAAAATTGTGAAACCCTTCCGTCTTATTCTTCGAATAAGCCACCTTCCCTTGCAAGGGAAGGAGTTTAAATTCTAACTATACTCTAAATCTATTAACAAAATTCCTCTCTTTTTCGTGAAGTGGTGGTAATCCCTTCACAAATAATCACAAAAGATATTATGGTTTATATTTGAAAAGGTAAGTAATCATTATCGAGAGATTGCCATACTGAAACTCCCGAATTGTTGGGACAGTACAGGCTATATTTTCTTGAAAATCTTCGCAAAGACGCTTTTCAATTAATTTTT
>CAZHYX010000108.1:0-9389 GCA_964536675.1 uncultured Flavobacteriaceae bacterium | reverse complement strand
ATATCAGCAACCGGAATACCTTCTGTAATACATATAATTACTTTAATACCCCCGTCTGCTGCTTCCATAATCGCATCGGCAGCAAAAGCTGGTGGTACAAAAATGATACTTGTATCTGCATCTGCTTTTTTAACTGCTTCGGCAACAGTATTGAAAACAGGTTTCTCTAAATGTGTTTGTCCACCTTTGCCCGGAGTAACACCACCTACTACATTTGTACCATATTCAATCATCTGTGATGCATGAAAAGTGCCTTCACTTCCAGTAAAACCTTGAACAATTATTCTTGAATTTTTATTTACTAAAACACTCATATTTTATTGTTTATTTTTGATTTATTTATTCGTTTATCCAGATAACTAACAGGAGTTGTGCTTAAATTTTAAAAAAAATTATAAGCCCATAACAAAAGTAGTTTAATTTTAAATTTTTAATATCAAATTTTACTTTTATTTTTTCTCTTTTGTCAATCGTTTTAATGTTGCTAACTCTTTTAGTTTTTGACGTGATTCAGCAATTGGGGTACCGAAATATGATTTACCACCTTCAACGGATTTCGTAACACCAGTTTGTCCTAAAATCACGGCTCCTTTTCCAATGGTAATTCCACTATTAGTACCTACTTGTCCCCAGATTGTAACTTCATCCTCAATAATACAACATCCTGCAATACCAACTTGTGAAGCTATCAAACATTTTTCACCAATTACAGTATCATGACCTATTTGTATCTGGTTGTCGAGTTTTGAACCTTTTTTTATAGTTGTTTGACCAGTTACACCTCTATCTATTGTACACCCTGCTCCTATTTCAACATCATTTTCAATGGCTATACTTCCACAGGAAATTAACCTATCAAAACCCTTTGTTCTTTTTTTATAATAAAATGCATCAGCACCTAAAACTGTACCTGCGTGTATAATCACATTGTTACCGATAGTACAATCATCATAGATAGACACGTTTGAATGGATAATACAATTATTACCTATAATAACATTATTGCCTAAAAAAACATTAGGTTGTATAATAGTATTTACACCTATACTCGCAGAAGGGCTTATCGAGTTTTGCGATGATACAAAAGGGTTAAAATATGTTGAAAGTTTATTAAAATCTCTAAATGGATCATCAGAAATCAATAAAGCTTTTCCTTCTGGGCATGCTACTTTTTTATTAATTAAGACAACTGTAGCTGCCGAATTCAATGCTTTATCATAATATTTGGGATGGTCAACAAAAACAATATCTCCCTGTTCTACAACATGGATTTCGTTCATTCCGTACACAGAAAAATTATTGTCACCAATATACTCACAGTCAATAAGTTTAGAAATCTCTTTTAAAGTATATGTTCTATAAAATTTCATGTATAAATTACTTTTGAATTAGTTTAAAAGAGCTGTTAATATCATTAAACTCATTTTCTAATTTATCAAATTTGTTTAAAGGTGTCCAATTCATAATCATAAACAAGTCATTTTCGGTTTCAATATAAGCAATTAAATATGCCATCTTATAATGATTAACTCTATGTTCTATTCTAAATTGATGCGCATTATAATTGTTTATTTCTGTTAAATCATATTGTTCTATTCTAGTAGCATTCATTTCTTCTCTGAAATAATTTACCTGAGCAGCTGCATAATTTTTAATAATTGATAGTTTTTCATTATACGCCCCTATCTGACGAAAATAAACCATAAAATCTTTTTTATTTTCATTAATTACTACTGTATAAGCATCTTTAGAACGGCTTCCATATTGTAATGAAGCTTGATTGTACAAGTTATCCATTATTTCCATATCTTTTGGTAATTGAAGTGTGTACAGACTGTCAATAAGTACTATATTAAAATTACTGACTGATTCAGGACTTTTGTCTTTACATGAAATAAAGAATAATAATAATAGGAATGAAAATATAAGCCTCATAATGGTGCTATCTAACCCTTAACACGCTCCTGATATGTTCCTTTTTCAGTCTCAACTTTAATTTTATCGCCTTCATTGATAAATAAAGGAACATTTACACTTGCCCCTGTTTCAACAGTTGCCGGTTTTGTAGCGTTCGTAGCTGTGTTACCTTTAACACCTGGTTCAGTATGTGTAACTTCTAAAATAACACTTGTAGGCATTTCAACAGCTAGAGGTAATTCATCTTCAGCTCTTACGATAATAGTTAAGGTTTCTCCTTCTTTCATTAAACCCGGTGCATCTAATATTTCTTCTTGTAATTGAATTTGTGTATAATCATCATTATTCATAAAATGATACGTATCAGTATCTTTATATAAATATTGATATTTTCTGGTTTCAACACGAACTTCTTCTATTTTATGGCCCGCCGAAAAAGTATTGTCTAGGACTTTACCTGTAGTCAAACTTTTTAACTTTGTACGTACAAAAGCTGGGCCTTTACCTGGTTTAACATGCTGAAATTCAGTAATTTTATAGGTGTCATTATTGTATATAATACACAATCCTTTTTTTATATCTGATGTACTTGCCATTTCTTTATAAAGTTGTTTGATTATTAGTTGCTTGGTTGTTTATTATTAAGTTAACTTCCGCTTGAATATCCTTTCATAATACCACGTTGAGAATTTTTAATAAAGGTTAGTACTTCATCTCTTTCAGGTGTTGCATCGAGTTCCGCTTCTAAAATTCGTGATGCTTGTGTGGTATTGTTATTCTTTTGAAATAATATTCTATATATATTTTGGATTTCGTTGATTTTTTCAGATGAAAAACCTCTCCTTCGTAAGCCAATAGAATTTATACCTACATAAGATAATGGTTCTTTTGCAGCTTTAGTATAAGGCGGAATATCTTTTCTTACTAAAGATCCACCTGAAACCATAACATGTTTACCAATATGTATAAATTGATGTATTCCTGATAGACCACCTATAATTGCATACTCTCCGATTTCAACATGGCCACCTAACGTAACACCATTTACTATAATAACATTATCTTTTATAATACAATCATGGGCAACATGTGCAGTTGCCATTATTAGGCAATTCTTACCAATTTCCGTTTTACCATAGGCTTTTGTTCCTCTATTGATGGTAACACATTCTCTAATAGTAGTATTATCTCCAATAACGACTAATGAATCTTCATCTTCAAATTTTAAATCTTGTGGAATTGCTGAAATAACGGCTCCGGGAAAAATTCTACAATTTTTACCAATACGAGCACCTTCCATTATAGTTACATTTGAACCAATCCAAGTGCCGGAACCAATTTTTACATTATTATTGATTGTTGTAAAGGGTTCTACAACAACATTGGTCGCTATTTTAGCACCGGGATGTATATATGCAAGTGGTTGATTCATAATTATTCAGCTTTTTTTGTAATTAATGCCATTAATTGCGCTTCAACTACCAATTTATTATTTGCATAACCATAGGCTTGCATATGACAAATTCCTCTTCTAATAGGTTCCATTAATTCGGCTTTAAATATTAAAGTATCACCTGGCAACACTTTTTGTTTGAATTTAACATTATCCATTTTCATAAATAAAGTTATATAATTTTGAGGGTCTGGTACAGTACTCAATACTAAAATTCCACCACATTGTGCCATAGCTTCTACTTGTAACACTCCTGGCATTACTGGTTCTCCAGGAAAATGTCCTACAAAAAAAGGTTCATTCATTGTTACATTTTTCACTCCAACAACATGTTTATCAGAAAGTTCTAAAATTTTATCAATTAATAAAAATGGGGGTCTGTGTGGTAAGATGTCCATAATTTGATGAATATCCATTAATGGTGGCAAATTTAAATCAAATTGAGGTACATTATTACGTTTTTCTATCTTAATTACCTTTGCTAGTTTTTTTGCAAATTGTGTATTGATAGCATGTCCGGGCTTGTTAGCAATAACTTTACCACATATTTTGGTGCCTACCAAAGCCAAATCACAAATAACATCTAATAATTTATGTCTTGCAGCTTCATTTGGCCAATGTAATGTTAAATTATCTAAAATCCCGTTTGGTTTCACCTTAACACTATCTTTCTTAAAAGCAGTACTCAGTTTTTTCATGGTTTCTGGTGACAAAGGCTTATCTACATAAACTATGGCATTATTCAAGTCACCTCCTTTAATTAAATCATTATCTAATAACATTTCTATTTCATGTAAAAAACTAAAAGTTCTTGCTTCAGAAATTTCTTTTTTAAATTCAGAAATATGTTTTATTGTTGCATTTTGAGTACCTAATACTTTGGTGCCAAAATCAACCATAGTTGTTACTTCATAAGTATCAGAAGGCATAATCATAATTTCACTTCCAGATTCTTCATCTTTAAATGATATTATATTTTTTACAATATATTCATTTACTTCAGCATCTTGTTCTTCAATACCTGCTTTTTCTAATGCTTCAATAAAATATTTTGACGAACCGTCCATAATAGGAGGTTCAGCAGCACTTAACTCAATACAAATATTGTCTATCCCTAATCCTACTACTGCCGCTAACACATGTTCTGAAGTGTTTATTTTCACTCCATTCTTTTCAAGATTAGTACCCCTTTGGGTATCTACAACATAATCTGCTTTTGCTTCAATAATAGGGTTACCTTCTAGGTCTACTCTTGTAAATGTATAGCCATAATTTATTGGCGCTGGTTTAAATGATAATGTAACTTCTTTACCAGTATGTAATCCCACTCCTGAAAGTGAAATTTCTCTTTTTATAGTTCTTTGTTTAGTACTCATTAACTTTCGTTTTGAATTTTTACCAACTTTTCTAATTCGTTTACTTTATCAACCAGTTTAGACAAGTTTTTAAAATGCACATATGACTTATTCCAATCACCATAATTAAATGAGGGACTTCCTTGTACTATATCTCCATCGTTTAAATTTCTACCAACACCAGATTGTGCTTGAACACGAACATTATCTCCTATGGTTAAATGTCCTGCAAAACCAACTTGTCCGCCTATCTTACAATTTTTACCTATTTTAGTAGAGCCTGCCACTCCTGCCTGAGCAGCTATGACGGTATTCTCACCAATTTCAACATTATGTGCAATTTGAATCTGATTATCTAGCTTTACTCCTTTTCTAATAATTGTAGATCCTAATGTTGCTCTATCAATTGTAGTTGCAGCGCCAATATCAACATTATTTTCAATAATTACATTACCTGTTTGTGGTACCGATTGATACACTCCGTTTCCATCAGGTACAAAACCAAATCCATCACAGCCAATAATGACGCCAGAATGTAAAGTACAATTTTTACCTATAATAGATTCAGAATATATTTTAGTACCGGCAAAAAGTGTGGTTCTGTCACCTATTGAAACATTATCTCCAATATATACATTAGGATAAATTTTTACATTATCTCCAATAACAACATTATTTCCGATATAAACGAAAGCGCCAATATAGCCACCTTTACCTATAGTTACAGTTTCACTTATAAAATGAGGGTCTTCTACACCTGATTTGTTTAACTTTACTTCATTATAGTATTCTAGCAAAGTTGAAAAAGCTTTATAAGAGTCATCAACTTTAATTAAAGTAGTTGAAATTTCTTTTTCAGGAGTAAAAGTTTTATTTACAATTGTAATAGACGCGTTTGTAGTATATAAGAATGAAGTGTATTTTGGATTTGATAAAAAAGTTAAAGATCCTTTTTCACCTTCTTCAATTTTTGAGAGTTTAAAGACTTCTTCATTTAGGTTTCCTTCAACTTCACCTTCAAGTATTTCTGAGATTTGTTTAGCTGTAAATTTCATATGTTTAAATATAATTCTTTTAGCGGTAACATATGTGCTCGCTGTAATACTTTTTTTATGAGTCAAAATTCTGACATACTCGATTCATTCTTGCAAAAGTATAAAAAAATATCGTGTTAATTTATTTAGGATAATATACAAAATGTTTAACAACCGGTTTTGTCAGTGCCATTAAGTTTAAATGGTCTGATGCATTTGTAATATCTTTTATTTTTCCTGATTTATATAAAATATTTATGGAGCTATGATTTAAGTTATATGCCTGATTTTCAATAACTCCTGACCTAACAAAGTAATTAATATATTGGTTATCTAAATTTAACCGCTTCGCCGTTTCTATTTTAATTGAATTTATTTTGGTACTAGAAAATTTTATATTTTGAATTTCAATTTTTGGAAAATTTCTATAAATTAATGCTTTAGACAATTTAGAAAGAATGTAGTCTGAGTGATTCGTCCACTGTTTTACAGCCATGATAATGTCATAATCATCTATTTCAGAAAATTTTTGAAGGATAATATTGTCAAAAACATTAATCTCTTTACTTGATAAAAAATAATATAATGGTGTACTACAAATAATTTCAATATTTACATCAACTAACTCTTTAGCCCTTTTTAATATATTAATTAATATCTGGTCAGCAACTAAACTTGTTTTATGTAAATATACCTGCCAATACATCAAACGTCTTGAAACAATAAACTTTTCAACGGAATAAATACCTTTCTCTTCAACAACTAAGTTATTATCAACAACTGTAAGCATTGAAATAATTCGTTCGGTATTAATATTACCTTCAGTAACACCGGTATAAAAACTATCTCTTTTTAAATAATCTAATCTATCAATATCTAATTGACTTGAAACTAATTGATTAAAAAATGATCTATGATATTTTCCTTTAAAAATTTTAATGGCTAGAGTTAGCTTACCATTAAACTCTTCATTAAGTTTCTGCATAAATAATAATGATATTTCTTCATGTTTATTATTATTTACCAAACTATGCTCTAACGTATGTGAAAATGGTCCATGACCAATGTCGTGCAATAAAATAGCTACCAGTAAAGCTTCTTCTTCTTTCTCAGAAATTTCAATTAATTTAGTTTTTAAAACATGTATCGCTTTTTGCATCAAATGCATGGCTCCTAATGCATGTTCAAAGCGAGTATGATGTGCTCCTGGATACACAAAATATGATAATCCCATTTGAGAAATACGTCTTAAACGCTGAAAATAAGGGTGTTCAATAATATCAAAAATTATTTCATTAGGAATGCTAATAAATCCGTAAATTGGGTCGTTAAAAATTTTAAATTTGTTCAAGCAACTAATTTTTAAATTACAATACAAAAATAGACGTTTAATTTTTAATTAATACAACCTAAAGGGAATGAATGCAATAAAAATACTATGGGTAGATGATGAGATTGAGTTATTAAAACCTCATCAACTCTTTTTAGAAAAGAAAAACTATAATGTATCTACTTGTAATAATGGCGCAGAAGCTATTGAAAAAGTAGATGATGGTAATTACGATATTGTCTTTTTAGATGAAAATATGCCTGGGCTTTCTGGTATTGAAACATTATCACAGATAAAAGCAAAACTACCAAATCTTCCAATAGTAATGATTACAAAAAGTGAAGAAGAGTATATTATGGAAGAGGCTATTGGCGCTAAAATAGCTGATTATTTAATTAAGCCTGTCAATCCGAACCAAATACTATTAAGTTTAAAGAAAAATTTAGATCACTCACGTTTAATTTCTGAAAAGACTACTTCTACTTACCAGCAAGAGTTTAGAAAAATTTCATTAGATCTGGCTATGGTCAATACTTTTGATGAATGGATAGATTTGTATAAAAAATTAGTGCATTGGGAAATAGAACTAGAATCAATTGATGATGTTGGAATGTTAGAAATTTTAGAAAGTCAAAAGAATGAAGCTAATTCTCAATTCTTTAAATTTATCCAAAAGAATTATCAAGGATGGTTTGAAGATGAAGACAAGCCTCTTTTATCTCATCATTTATTTAAAGAAGTGGTTGCTCCTCAAATTAATAAAGATAGAGGCACTTTATTAATAGTTATTGATAACTTAAGATATGACCAACTTAGAGTATTAGAACCTATCATAAATAATTATTATAAAAAAGAGGAAGAAATACCATTTTACAGTATTCTACCCACAGCTACCCAATATGCAAGAAATGCTATTTTTTCTGGATTGACACCGCTCGAAATGGAAAAACAACACCCCAATTATTGGAAAAATGACACAGACGAAGGAGGTAAAAATTTATTTGAGAATGATTTTTTAATCGCACAATTAAAACGTTTAAATTTAGACATTAAACATGAATACTACAAAATTACCAATATGCCAAAAGGGCGCGAATTAGCCGCTAATTTTAAAGGTATAAAGAATAATGATTTGACAGTTGTTGTTTATAATTTTGTAGATATGCTTTCGCATTCAAGAACTGAAATGGAAATGATCAAAGAATTGGCAAGTGATGATAAAGCTTACCGTTCACTAACATTGAGTTGGTTTAAGAATTCACCATTACTTGAAATGATACAAAAAGCACAAGAATATGGTTTAAAATTAATTATTACCACTGACCATGGTACAATCAATACAAAAAACCCAACTAAAGTAATTGGTGAAAAGAATATCAGTGCAAACTTACGATATAAAACAGGTAGAAGTTTATCTTATAATGATAAGGACGTATATGCTGTAAAAAACCCAAAGGATATTCAATTACCTTCAGCATATATGACAAGCTCATTTATTTTTGCCAAAGAAGATTTATTTTTTGCCTATCCTAATAATTACAATCATTATGTAAAGTATTTCAAAAATACATATCAACATGGTGGTATATCATTAGAAGAAATGATTATACCATGTGTAATTATGAATCCAAAATAAATGAGAAAAAGATAGATTACGATTTTTTGTTTCATCATTATGTAATAAACTATCTCAACGCAAGAATGCGAGATATTAAAGGGAATTAAACCAAATCTTCTCGTCCGCCGAAGCGGAACACGAAGGGGAATTAAATGATTATATGAATGTTTCATTATTAACAACTTGATAAATTCTGTTAAGAATTTTTAATAATTTCATAGTAATTATTAGTGATAAAATGCTCAAATTTGCGCCTTAATTTCATAAAATGAAGAAACATAATTTTAGTGCAGGCCCATGTATTTTACCACAAGAGGTTCTGAAGCAAGCTTCTGAAGCTGTTTTAAATTTTAATAATGATGATTTATCATTAATAGAGATATCACATAGAAGTCCAGCTTTTGTTGACGTAATGGAAAAAGCCAGAAGTTTGGTTTTAGAATTATTAAACTTAGAAAATAAAGGATATTCTGTTTTATTCCTTCAAGGCGGCGCAAGTTTAGAGTTTTTAATGACTCCTTATAACTTCTTAAAAATCAATGGAAAAGCCGCTTATTTAGATACAGGTACTTGGAGTGCTAAATCAATCAAAGAAGCAAAATTATTAGGCGATATTGAAATTGTTGCATCATCTAAAGATAAAAATCATAATTATATCCCTAAGGGTTATAAGATTCCTACT
>CAZHYX010000107.1:0-9487 GCA_964536675.1 uncultured Flavobacteriaceae bacterium | reverse complement strand
CAAAAATTAATTCAATTCAATTATACGACATTATAAAATTAAATTGGTATAAGAAATGTTACCGGTGCAATGGATCAATATAATAAGTATGAGTTCAGGTTTTGGTAATAAAACACAGTTTCAGTTAGATTCTATTGCTAGGGGGATAGTGTCAAAAAAAAGCTACTTTCATAGTAATGAAAGTAGCTTTTTTTTGATATAAACAAATAGACTATTTGCTTAAAAAATCGTTTACTTTTGTAGGATCTATAATAGCTTCAACAAAAATGTAAGCTCCTGTTTTTGGAGATTTTACCATTTTGATAGCTTTTGTTAATCTTTTTGAGCCTGTTTGTAATGATGCTACTGATTTCTTTGCCATAATATATAAGCTGAACCTTGTTTCAGTTTCTTTTTAATTAATATATTTTTCTTTTAACAGTTCCTGAAATGAGTTCAGGAGTTTACTTAATCTCTTTGTGAGTTGTCATTTTCTTCATGATAGGATTGAATTTTTTTAATTCCATTCTATCAGGTGTATTTTTTTTATTCTTCGTTGTAATATATCTAGATGTACCTGACAAGCCACTTGTTTTATGCTCAGTACACTCTAAAATAACCTGAATTCTATTACCTTTACCTTTTGCCATTGTCTATATTATTTTTTCAAAAAGCCTTTTTCTTTAGCCTCTTTAATTACAGCTGAAATACCTTTTCTGTTAATGTTTTTTAATGCAGAGGCTGATATTCTCAACGTAATCCACTTATCTTCTTCAGGAATATAAAAACGCTTTTTCATTAAATTAGCGTCAAACCTTCTTCTGGTTTTATTCATAGCATGAGAAACATTGTTCCCAAACATTGCTTTTTTTCCTGTTAACTCACAAACTCTTGACATTTCTTAACTCTTTATACTGTTAATTGATCTCATTTTTAAAATGAGGTGCAAAAATAATAACTTTTACTTAATTAACAAACTATTTTTAAGTGTTTTTTAGTAATTCTTTTCTCAGCAATTCTAAGGCTTTTACAGATGCTCTTTGTATTACCTTTTCTCTTGGTTGCCCAAAGTTAAATTCTTCAACAAAAACTCCATTAGGTGTAGCTATACTTATAAACACAACGCCTACTGAAGTATCTGTTTTATCTTTGGTTGGTCCTGCATTGCCTGTTACAGCAATAGTATAATCTACTTTATACAATTGTTGAATACCCAACGCCATTTCTTTAGCAACAGTGGCACTTACCACAGAATGCTTTTTTATTGTAGTTGAAGCTACATTCAATAACTCTACTTTTATACGTTTATTATAACTAACAATTGAGCCAATAAAATAGGTTGAAGCTCCCGGAATAGCAGTAATCATTTTAGCAATAGCACCTCCCGTACAGCTTTCGGCAGTTGCCAATGTTTTCTTATTTTTGATAAGTAGTTTACCTATAGTGGCTTCTAAAGAAGCTTCCTCTTCAAAGCCAACAATAATATCGCTAACTAAATTTATAAGTTTTTGCAATTCATCTTCAATACTTTTTTCAAGTTGCTCTTTATTTTTTCCTTTGGCTGTTAATCGTAATCGTGTTTTTCCGTAAGATGGTAAATAGGCTAGTTTGACCTCGGTTGGTAATTTATTTTCCCATTCGGCTAATCGTTCAGCAATCTTGCTTTCTCCCATTCCATAAGTAATAATGTTTTTATGTATAATATAAGGTAAGTCAAATGTTTTTTGAAGTTTTGAAAGCACATCATTCTTCATCAATCCTTTCATTTCATTAGGTACTCCAGGTATTGAAATAAAGACTTTACCCATTTTATGAACCCACATACCTGAAGCTGTCCCTAAATTATTTTTAAAGATAGTTGCCTTACTTGGTAACATTGCTTGATGTAGGTCTAATTCGGTATATTGGTATTTAATTTTTGCAAAAAGAGACTTTATATGTTCTTGAATATCTTTATTCATTACCAATTTATCATTAAAATACTCACATAAAGTATGTTTGGTAATATCATCTTTGGTAGGACCTAAGCCACCGGTAATAATAATAATATCGACATTTTCTTCAGCTTCTTTTAATGATTTTAAAATATGCTCCTTGTCATCTTGAACAGAAGTGATTTGATATACTGTAACTCCTATTTTATTAAGTTCTTTACTAATATATGCTGAGTTTGTGTCAACAATTTGACCGATGAGAATTTCATCTCCTATGGTTATGATTTCTGCTTGCAAATTGAACTATTTATTTAATTTTAATTTTAAAAACTTCCTTGCCCTCTATTTTACCAACTAATATATCATTCTCTTCTACTTTACCTACACCTGCTGGTGTTCCTGTAAAGATAATATCTCCTTTTTTTAGTGTAAAAAACTGAGAAACATAGGCGATTAGTTCATCTATTTTCCAAAGCATAGCATTGGTATTACCGTCTTGAACAACAAGTTCGTTTTTTAATAGTTGAAATTGTAAGTTTTCTAAATCAAACTGTTTTTTTGGATAAAAATTACTCATTACTGCACTACCATCAAAAGCTTTCGCTTTTTCCCATGGCAATCCTTTTTCTTTACATTGAGCTTGAATATCTCGAGCAGTAAAATCAATACCTAAACCCACTTCATCATAATATTTATGGGCAAATTTCATATCAATATATTTACCTACTTTATTGATTTTAATCAATACCTCTACTTCATAATGAATATCCTTAGAAAAAGGGGGTATAAAAAAAGGCGTTTTTTTAGTCAAAATAGAAGAATCTGGCTTTAAGAAAACAACCGGTTCGGTTGGTCTTTCATTGGCTAATTCTTCAATATGTTTAGCGTAATTACGCCCAATACAGATTATCTTCATAAAAAATGTTGATTTGTTTATTCGTTAATTTGTTTAATTGGTAAAAATCTATCACAATAAAACTGCTTACTGAATACTGCCAACTAACATTAAGGAATCCATTTTTTTTCAAAATTTGGTTTGCGTTTTTCTAAAAAAGCATCACGTCCCTCTTTAGCTTCATCAGTCATATAAGCCAATCTGGTTGCTTCACCGGCAAATACTTGTTGTCCTACCATGCCATCATCAGTTAAATTCATAGCAAATTTTAACATTTTAATAGAAGTTGGTGATTTTTTCAAGATTTCTTGCGCCCATTGATAGGCAGTACCTTCTAACTCATCATGTGGTATTACTGCATTGACCATTCCCATTTCATAGGCTTCTTGAGCAGAATAATTTCGACCTAAAAAGAATATTTCACGCGCTTTTTTCTGCCCTACCATTTTAGCTAAATATGCTGAACCATAACCTCCGTCAAAACTGGTAACATCGGCATCAGTTTGTTTAAAAATAGCATGTTCTTTACTGGCTAAGGTCAGATCGCAAACTACATGTAAACTATGGCCACCACCTACTGCCCATCCTGGTACAACAGCAATCACAACCTTTGGCATAAAACGTATCAGTCGTTGTACTTCAAGAATATTTAACCTATGCATACCATCATCGCCAACATAGCCTTGATGACCTCTTGCTTTTTGATCGCCTCCACTACAAAAAGAATACACACCATCTTTAGTTGAAGGGCCTTCAGCCGAGAGTAAAACCACACCTATACTCGTATCTTCTTGTGCATCATAAAAAGCATCATATAATTCTTTGGTTGTTTTTGGTCTAAAAGCATTACGTACATCTGGTCTGTTAAAGGCTATTCTTGCTACTCCTTTAGACTTTTTGTAAGTAATATCTTCATACTTTTTTGCAATTTTCCAGTCTATCTGTATCATATTTTCCGATTTTATTCGTTTGTAAAGATAGAATTAAAGAAAAAGACTAAAAAATTAGTCCTAATAAAATTAAAAATTGTTAAAATCATGAAGAAATTTTGCTCTATACTTTTCTTAGTACTATTTTCTGTTGTCACTTTTGCTCAAAATGTGCATACAGAAACTTTTAAATCAGTAGCATTAAGTGGTGAACTAAATAATGAAAGAACATTAAAAATATATGTTCCTGAATCTTACAAACAAGACTCTACACGTGTATACCCTTTAGCTATTGTATTAGATGCTGAATATTTGTTTGATGTATACGTTGCAAATTCAAAGCTTTTTGCTCTAAAAGACAAAGCGCCTGAACAAATTGTAGTAGGTATATATCAAAATCAAAAAAATGAACGTAAGATTGATTGTGAAGTGGATTTAAATAGTATGCTTACTCAAAGTAGTTCAAAGTTCTATAAGTTTATTAAAAATGAGCTGATAAATCATATTGAAGATAAATATAGAATATCTCCTTTCAAAACAATTGTTGGTAATACCATTACTGCAAACTTTTCTAATTATTTTTTGGTAGAGCAAAACCCTATTTTTAATGCATATATCAATATAAACCCAAGCTATTCTCAGGATATTGGAGATTTGTTTAGAGGAAAAATTCCTAGTTTAGACTCTAATACTTATTATTATTTGAATTCGGGCGATTACAATAGTAAGAAAAAGGATAAAGCTATTGAAACTATTTACTATGCACTTAAAAATTTCGAGAATGAGAATTTTAAATATAAGTATGATAGATTTGATCATTCAACTAAAACATCATCTATTGGGCAAGCAATATCTGGAGCTTTAGCTCATATATTTGAAATGTATTCATCAATTTCTAAAGAAGAATTTGATAATGAGGTGGCAGATTTAAGTCCGGCTGAGGCAATTGAATATCTTGAAAAAAAATATGTTGAAATTCAATATTCATTTGGTGCAAATTTAAAAATTAGACAACGTGATATTTTTGCAGTTGAATCAATAATTTTGGATAAAGAAGAAGGTGATTATTTAGAGGAATTCGGAAAAATGATTAATCGTTTATATCCTGAATCTCCTATTGGAGATTATTATATCGGGCAATATCATGAAACTGGAAACAATCTAAAAAAGGCATTAAAATATTACAAAAATGGTTTTGCCAAAATTTCAGGTAATGACCCAAATGCTGATGGTTACTTTGAAAATGTTGAACGTGTATTGGCTAAACAGAAAACTTTAAAAGGTGGCGATTATGTTAATCCTGAAGAAGAGCTTGAGGAAGGTTCTGAAGAAGATGAAGGAGATACCGGTGAAGGAGAATAAAAGAACAAACTTTATAAAATAATAAAAGCTACTCTATTAAGAAAAGGGTAGCTTTTATTATTTAAAAGAGTAAAAGATTATTTATATACAGATTGCTTACCGAACTCTACACATAATAAATAATAGAACATTGCTCTATATTTATTCCTATTAGAGCTTCCTAACTTTTCACAAACTTTTTTAATAGCTGCATCTAATTGTGGGCCTTCTTTTAACCCTAATTTTTTGATTAAGTAATTATTTTTAACCGTATCTAATTCAGATTCAGAAGTACAAGAAACTGTAGCTGCATCTTTACTATAGATTGCCGGACCACAACCAATAGTTACTTTTGTTAATAAATCCATATCAGGATTTACACCACATTTTGATTTAAGTTCATTAGCATACAATGCTATTAGTTCATCTCTTTTACTCATAATTTTATAGTTTACAATTAATTAATAATAAGGCTGTTAAGTTTTGAATTTCAAATATAAAGATTTTTTTAACATTTTTCAACTTAAGTTTTTAACAAAAGATTATTTGCACTATAAAATATTAAAATATCTTTTTAATATTACATCATTAATAGTATTAGGTGTGAAAATTTCTAATAACTTAGGTGCTTTATCAATGTGGTAGAATGTTCTTAACTCTTTTTTTAGCTCATTCTCATTTTTTGCAATACAATATTCAAGATGATACATTTTACAAAGCTGTTTAGCAGTTAAATTATGAGGTGTTTCAAAATAATCTAATACATTTGTACTACTTGGTCCTGATATAAATCTAAAAATACCACCACCACCATTGTTAATTAATATAATTCTAAAATTATTTTTTATATAATTATTCCACAATGCATTGTTATCATAAAAAAAACTAATATCACCAGTTACCAATACCGTTTGATTATTTACAATACACGATGCTCCTATAGCAGTAGATGTACTTCCGTCAATACCACTGGTACCTCTATTACAAAATACAGTCAGTGTATTATTTATATCAAACAACTGTGAATATCTGATAATTGAGCTATTTCCTAATTGCAACTGAGAATTATTCGGAATTGTATTTAAGATTATATCAAACACTTTTAAATCAGAAAATTCAGTTTTAGCTAAAAAACCATTGTGTTTTTCTTTTCTCTGTAATTTTATATATAAGCTATCTTTTTGATAATTACTTTTTACAGGTTTTATCAGTTCTAAAAATTCATCAAAGAATATAGTTTCATCAATTTTAAAATGGTGAGAAAGACAATGATAAGTGTTTGGAGAGTTTTTAGCATCAATATGCCAATGATGTTTAGGCTGATATTTACGTAAGAATTGTTTTATCTTTTTAGATACTATCATTCCTCCAAGAGTTAATAAAATATCAGGTTGTAATTCTTTTAACTGATTATCCGTTAAAGGAAAAATCAATTTATCAATACTATTGATAAATATTGGATGTTGTACATTAGAAGTGGTCTCGGTAAAAACCAGTACCGATTCATCTTTTATCAATTCAACAAGTTGAGTTTGTAATTTTTTATTAGGAAAGTGAGTTCCCACCAACACTAATTTCTTTTTAGAATTATTCCATAATGTTATATATTCATCAATGTTAAAAACTTGTTCTTTTTTTATAGAGTATTTCTCGAAGATTAGGTTTTTAATTGATAGTTTATCGGTAGTTTTATACAAGGGTTCATCAAAAGGCACATTAATATGTACAGGTCCTTTTTTTTGAACTAGAATTTTCATTGCTGTTGCTATTTGCTTAGCATTATCATCTAAATATTGTTCACCATCTATAAGATTCGCATTATATAAACTATGATTTTTAAAAACATTTTCTTGTCGGATGGTTTGTCCATCACCTATATCAATTAAATGTTTAGGTCTATCAGCCGAGATAACAAGGAGTGGAATATCACTATAAAAAGCTTCGGCTATTGCCGGATAATAATTCAATAATGCAGAACCTGATGTACAAACCAAAGCAACAGGTTTTTGAGTCTGCTGCGCAATGCCTAATGCAAAAAAAGCAGCACAACGTTCATCAACGATACTATAAGTTTTTATTTGAGGATGATTCGTAAAACCAATAGTTAAAGGTGCGTTACGAGAACCTGGTGATATAATTACGTGCTCAACCTGATAAGCAACACAATATTCAATAACTATTTGTGAGAGTTCTTTTTGAGAATAAATCATTTTTTGATTTACGATTAAGTGTTAATAAACTAAATTATTAGACTCAACAGCTGATTAACTATTTAATACCATATTTATCAAACAAATAAATCATTGATGTCATAGTTGCTGCGCCTAGTTCTAGCTCACGTTTATGAACAGCCTCAAATACATCTGCAGCTGAATGATGAAAATCAAAATAACGTTGTGAATCTGGTCGCAAACCTAACAATACATTATCATCCTTTTTTAACGGTCCAATATCCGCTCCGCCACCACCGCGTGCAAAAATATGAATATTATAAGGTTCAAATAATGATTTCCATTGTTTGACGTGCTCAAAATTTTCATCATTACAAGTAAAACCAAAACCTCTTGGTGAAAATCCACCAGCATCAGATTCTAATGCAACAATATGTTTTTCATTTTTCTTTTCAACTTCAGCAGCGTAGGCTTTACCGCCTCCTAGTCCATTTTCTTCATTTGCAAACAAAACGACTCTTAATGTTCGTTTTGGTCTTATTTTTAATTCTTTAAATAAGCGTAATACTTCCATAGATTGGACGATACCTGCGCCATCATCGTGTGCGCCATCACCAAGATCCCATGAATCAAGATGCCCGCCTACTACTATAATTTCATCAGAAAACTCACTTCCTTTAATTTCACCAATCACATTAAATGATTCAGCATCCGGTAAATTTTGACAGCTTTGCTTAAAATAAAATTTTGTTTGAATTTTACCTTTTCCTTTTAAAAATGTACTTAAAAGCTCAGCTCCGTTAGTACTAATTGCTGCTGTTGGTATTTTTTCATTTTCATTAATGTCACCATAACTCATCACACCAGTATGCGGGTAATTATCAATTTTTAGGTTCATAGAACGAACAATTACTCCTACTGCGCCATACTTACCGGCAACTCTTGCCCCGCTATAACGTTGATCTACTGTAGCACTATAAGCTCTAAATGTTTCAATTTTCTCGGCTGGCATGGGTCTGTTATAAAAAACGATTTTTCCTTTTACCTTATCACCTAATGAATCAACCTCTGCTAGACTTTTTACCTCAATAACCTCAGCTAACAAACCACCTTTAGGAGTTGCAATAGAGCCTCCCAGTGCACAAATATCAACCTTAAAATCACCGTGATTTGTTTCTATACGTGCTTCTTCTTTTTCACCTCTTACCCAATGTGGTACAGTAACAGGCTGTAGCCAAACCTTATCTAAACCCAATTTTTCAAGCTCTGCTTTACCCCAAGCAACTGCTTTTTTATCAGCTTCAGAACCTGCAAGCCTACCTCCAATTCTATTTGATAAATAATTTAGCCAATTATAACTTTTACCCTTTGTTAAAGATGCTGTATATATTTCTCTAAGTTGTATAGAATCTTGTTTGTAATCTGTTTGTTGTGCTGATACAACGGCACATAAAAAGAAGATTGTTATTTTTAGTATTGTTTTCATATCATCTCCCCGACCCTCTCTACTTCGACTGCGCTCAGCACAGGCTCGGAGAGGAAATTTTTAGGGGTGTTTTTTAAGTTAATTTATATAGTTCACCTTTTAAGTCTCCCCTTTGGGGAGATTAAGAGGGGATCTAACTATTTTCTAATTCATTTTTAAACTCTTCTAACTTGACTTTTGTTTTAGCATCAAGCTCAGGTTCTTGAATATCTTTATATTGTTGTAAAGTTTGTAAAATTGTTTCAGCAACAAATAATCTCACAGTAGGTTTATCATCAGCCGGTACTATATACCAAGGTGCTTTTTCTTTAGAAGTTCTATTGAGTAAATCTTCATAACACTCTTGATATTGAGTCCATAATTTACGCTCTTTTAAATCACCTGATGAAAATTTCCAATTTTTTTCTTTAAGATTTAACCGTCTTAATAATCTATTTTTTTGTTCTTCTTTTGATAAGTGTAAAAAGAATTTCAAGATAATAGTACCATTTTCATCAATGTGTTGTTCAAAATTATTGATATGCTCCATTCGTTTATGATAAAAAGCATCATCTAAATCATCAACACTTTTTACAGCAGGAATATTTTCTCCTAATATATATTCAGGATGTACACGTGTAACCAACACATTTTCGTAATGTGTACGATTAAAAACACTTATTTTACCTCTTTCGGTAATGCAATATAATGTAGCCATAAAAAAAGGTGTTTTAATTATTTTTACGAAGGAACGTTAAAGGATTGTACTTAAA
>CAZHYX010000106.1:0-9498 GCA_964536675.1 uncultured Flavobacteriaceae bacterium | reverse complement strand
ACACAAAAGTTTTTTGCAACTGTTCAAAATAAATTAGAATTTGCAATAACACATCATACAGCATCGGAACTTATTAAGTTAAGAGCAAATTCTAAAAAACCTAATATGGGACTTACAAGTTGGAAAAATGAAAAAAAGGGAGGTAAGATATTAAAGTCTGATGTTAGTGTTGCTAAAAATTATTTATTACAAGAAGAAATCTCTGAACTAAATAGAATTGTAACTATGTACCTCGATTACGCAGAAAATCAAGCTAAAAAGGGAAGGTTAATGTCTATGAAGGACTGGGCAGGAAAATTAGATGCTTTTTTAATATTTAATGAGTATAATATTTTAAAAAATGCTGGAAAAATGAGAGCTGAAGTTGCTAAAAAATTTGCCGGAAAAGAATATGAAAAATTTAGAATTGTTCAAGATAAAAACTATCAATCGGATTTTGATAAAATGGTAGAGGGAGTAAAAAAAGGAAAATTGCCAAAGGGAAAAAAGCCTATAATTCAAATTGAAGAACCTCTTTCCGATTTTAACCAAAAACTAAAAAAAGGATTAGGGTATAATCCTAAAGAGTTATAATGGTAAAGTTAGATTTACCATTATTAGTGTTCTCTACCAACAAAACTTAATAAATTGATTTTTAGTTAAAGCAAATCCGACCCAAACTTTAATCCTATAAAAAAAGTTCTAGGTGCACTTGGTCCGTAAATAAAATTACTGTCTCTGTTTTTACCTGTGTCAAAATCAGTTTGATATGCATCAAAAATATTTTTAACACCTCCAAAAACTTGAATTCCTGTTTCTAATTCTTTTACATTAAATGTATAGCTAGATCTAATTCCTAATTCTGAAAAAGAAGGAGATGTTAAATATACATCATTTGTAGGTAATTCTGGTGCACCTGCTAAATGCAATAGTTCCATTTTTCCTGTATAAATATAATTTAAAGCTGTAGTAAATTTTTTGTTAGGATTAAATGTTAAAGTAGCATATCCATAATTGTTAGGTGTTCTTAAAAACTCACGTTTGGCTTCTAATATGTCAGAGTTTTCTACTGCAGTATCAAATAAACTTGATTGAAAGGTAAAGCCAGTTTCAAATTGAACGATTTGATCATAATTTAATCGTGCTTCTATGGTTATACCTTTTACGGTTGCTCCGTCTCCATTACGTTTTTCGAACAATTCTCCAAAAGAATCTGTACCTATAGGATGTAAATAAAAAGCATCATTTAAATGTGTATAAAAACCTTCAACAGTAAATCCGTAAATATAATGTTCGGTAGGTTTGTCAAAATTAAAGGAAAGATTATAGCTGTTAGAACGTTCTTCTATTAATGCATCTGATAGCGAGATTCTAGAAATTCCTCCTCCTGCAAAAGCGATATGTAAATCGGAGTCAAAAGCTTGTGGAGCTCTAAAACCAGTACCCCAAGTTGTTCTTAACTGAGCATTTTCAAAAGGCTTAACTAATAAGGAAACCCTCGGACTTGCAATCATATTATCTAACAGATTATGCTTGTCTAAACGCACGCCTGTCAATAAATTTACTTTTTCGGTAATCTCCCAATCACTTTGAAAAAATATACCTGTATTTTTGGTTAGCTGATCTATTTTGTAATTATACGCTTCAATTTCATCTAAAACATCATCTTCCACATATTCTCCACCAATAGTAATGATATTATTTCCCTTTAAGAATCCTTCAAATTTATGATTAAATTGAACACCTCCTTGAAATGTTGTTGCTTTTGAAGTTCCGTAAGGAGGGTTTTCTAAATGGTTTTGAATTTCAACAACGTCATCAGGAAAAATACCCGTATAATGATCTCTATCTGTATATTGACCTGCAACATAGGTAATTATGGAACTTTTATCATTGTTAAAATTAATTTGATAATCAATATTACCAATATAAACATCATGGGTTCTTTCTTCAGATTGCAATGCAAAATGAGGTGCTTTATCTACCATTTCTCCTCCATAACGATATTCGTTCATTTTACTAAAGTTAATTTCTATTTTTTGATTATCGGTAGGTAAAAAGAAAACATTTGTACCAAATGAGTTATTCTTTAATTGAGGCAATTCAGAAAAATTATCTCCATTAGCATCATACAGACCTCTATTTCTATTGTTTATAAAAAAGGATGCACCTGCGTTTGCTTCTTCATTTACAACAGTTGCGTTACCAGCAATAATATGGTCATTCATACCTTTGGTGTTTTGATAGGTATACCCTATTTCATAATTACTTTTTTTTGGAATTTTTGTAATTACATTTACCGTACCGCCAATAGCACTAGAACCGTATAATGCTGAACCACCTCCTCGAACCACTTCAATTCTATCAATCATATTGGCAGGAATTTGTTCTAAACCATACAAACCGGTTAATGGACTAAAAATAGGGCGACCATTAATCAGAATTTGTGAATAACCACCAGCCAAACCATTCATTCGTAATTGTGTATAGTTACAGGTTTGGCAATCAGTTTCAACCCGTAAACCTGTTTGAAATTTTAAGCCTTCAGCCAAATTACATGCCTGTACATTATCTAAAGTAGTACTATTAATTATATTCACAATAACAGGGCTATTCGTTCTTCTTTTATCTGTTCGCGTACCAGTAACAGTAACTTGATCTAAGATTTCTGCATGTTCAATTAAGGTGAAATTTACTATTATTTCTTGATTAGTATCAGAGATAGTGATTGTTTTCTTATCAGATAAATATCCTGTAAATGAAGCAACTAAGGTTATTTTTCCTTTTTTATTGGTTTTCATTTGATAGAAACCTTCTTCATTAGAGTTTGCTCCCTTTTCTGTTCCTTTAATGATAACAGATGCAAATGGTAGTGTGTTTTTACCATCACTGACATTTCCTTTAATAATAGTTTGTGCGTTTGAAAAACTAAAAAACAGCACACAGATATATATAATATATAATTTCATAGTTAAGTATAATAATTGTGCAAATATAAATATATTTTTAGACAAGACTAAAAATATTTTCATTTAAATTAAAAATGTATATTTGCACATACTAAAAAACTATGCTGAGTTTATCTGAAGAAAATTATTTAAAAGCAATCTATCATATTGAGTTACTTCAATCTGATGGTGTAAGTACGAATTCGGTTGCAGAAAAGATGCAGACAAAAGCATCTTCGGTTACAGATATGTTGCAAAAACTTTCTGATAAACGCTTAGTTGTTTATAAAAAATATCAAGGCGCATTACTTTCTGCTAAAGGAAAGAAAATAGCAACTTCAATAATACGTAAACATCGCCTTTGGGAAACTTTTTTAGTTAATAAACTCAATTTTTCTTGGGATGAAGTTCATGATATTGCGGAACAATTAGAACATATAAAATCTGAAAAATTAGTGGATAATCTAGATGCTTTTTTAGAATTTCCAACGGTTGATCCACATGGAGACCCTATCCCTGACAAGGATGGAAACATAACCAAACGAAAAAAAGTACAACTCTCATCTTTAAAAGAAAATGAACAGAGTATTTTATTAACTATTGGCGATTCTTCAGATGATTTTTTAAGGTATTTAGACAAAAAACAGATTGCTATTGGTAATATGATTAAAGTAATTTCTATTGAACCATTTGACAAATCAATGCAGATACAAATTGGTAAAAGAGAACTGATGATAACCGAAGAAGTAGCAGATAATTTATTAGTAAAACCCCACCGCTAACCTTTCCCTAAAGGAAGGGAACTTAATAAAAATAGTATGTTAGAACAAGTAATTGCCTATTTAGAAAGTATTGACCCCATTTTAGCAGCATTATATGCAACATTGTTTACTTGGGGCTTAACCGCTTTAGGCGCATCATTGGTTTTCTTTTTTAAAGGAATGAATAGAGCAGTATTAGACGGCATGCTTGGTTTTACAGGAGGTGTTATGGTAGCTGCTAGTTTTTGGAGTCTATTAAACCCGGCCATAGAAATGAGCAAAGGCGAAGGCTTTGTAAAGGTAATTCCGGCGGCTGTTGGTTTTTTCTTTGGAGCACTTTTTCTGTTCGGATTAGATAAAGTATTACCACATTTGCATATAAATTTTAATACTAAAGAAGCTGAAGGTATAAAAACGCCTTGGCATAGAACTACCCTTTTGGTATTAGCAATTACCATGCACAATATTCCCGAAGGTTTGGCTGTGGGTATCCTTTTTGGTGGTGTAGCTGCAGGCTTTGATGGTGCAACCATTGGTGGTGCTGTAGCATTGGCAATAGGTATCGGTTTACAAAATTTCCCTGAAGGGTTTGCAGTAGCAATGCCAATGAGACGACAAGGGGCGAGTAGGTTTAAAAGTTTTTGGTACGGACAACTTTCAGCAATAGTTGAACCCATTGCAGGTGTGCTAGGCGCTTGGGCAGTATTGACCTTTCAACCTATTTTACCGTATGCCTTAGCTTTTGCTGCTGGCGCGATGATTTTTGTAGTTGTTGAAGAAGTAATACCAGAAACACAGCGAGATAAATATACCGATATTGCTACGATGGGCTTTATTGCAGGTTTTATTATTATGATGAGTATGGATGTTGGATTGGGGTAGATTCCCCTCTCTAATTCTCCCCAAAGTGGAGAGAACTAGAGCTAACTATTATAATTAATTTGTGTCAATTAATGCAATTCGTGTCTAAATTGTATTAAATTCGTGTTGTGCAAAACCCAGCAACATTTCAAGTTTATAATGCCTCTGCAGGAAGTGGTAAAACCTTTACCTTAGTTAAAGAATATCTAAAAATTTTACTACAAACTTCTGATAACAAGCGTTTTCAAAAAATCTTAGCGGTAACTTTTACCAATAAAGCAGCTGCTGAAATGAAAGAACGTGTTATTAATAATTTACGTGCTTTTGCAAAAGCGGATATTCTGTTACATAAAACAGAAATGTTTCAGCAACTTGAAGAAGAACTGTCCATAACGGATACTATTTTACTTCAAAGAGCGGAAAAAGTATTGCAAAACATATTGCATAATTATTCAGCATTCAATATCACTACTATTGATAGTTTTACGCATAGATTGATACGAAGTTTTGCTTTTGATCTTGGTTTATCACTCAATTTTGATGTTGAGATGGATGCGAAATCATTACTCAATGAAGCAGTAGAAGCATTGATTGCCAAGATTGGTGAAGATAAAGAATTGACCAATGTATTAATTGATTTTTCATTACAAAAAGCAAATGAAGATAAGTCTTGGGATATTACCAGAGAATTAAATGAAATAGCGCAGATTTTATTGAATGAAAATGACAATGTACATATACAACAACTACAAGAACGACCTATTCAAGATTTTATAGACCTTAAAACAAAACTGTATAAAAAGCAAAAAGAGATTGAAAATCAGTTTGCTGAAGTTGGGAAAGAAGGGTTAGCTATAATTGATAATGTTGATCTAGAATACAAAGACTTTTATTATACTCAATTCCCTAAGCATTTTCTGAATTTATGCGAACATCCTGAAAAATTGATTTTTGATCCAACAAAAGGACTGGCAAAAAGTATTCAGAATGACCTCTATTATACTAAAGGCAAACCCGAAGATGTTAAAACAACAATCGATAGTATTATCAATCCGTTATTAGAATTATACCAAAATTCAGAAAAATTATATCAAGAATATACACTGAACAAGTTGTTCCTTTCAAGTTTGATTCCTTTAGCGGTATTGAGCAATATCAATAAAAGTCTAGATGTATTAAAAGAAGAAAAAAACGTTCGTTTAAATGCTGAGTTCAATCAATTGATTAGTGAAAATTTACAAGAACAACCTGCTCCATTTATTTATGAGCGTATAGGCGAAAAATTCAAACATTATTTTATTGATGAAATGCAAGATACTTCTATGTTGCAGTGGCAAAACATGATTCCGTTAATTGCAAATGCATTGTCACAAGAAGGCACGAGTTTATTGTTGGTAGGTGATATAAAACAGTCTATTTATCGTTGGCGTGGGAGTGAGCCTGAACAATTTTTAAAACTAACCAATAAAGAGGATTCAAAAGCTACTAATCCGTTTTTTATACCAAAACAGTTACAACCCTTAGATACAAATTATAGAAGTTATAGTGAGGTAATTGACTTTAATAATGGTTTTTTTCAGCATTTAGCACCCTTTTTTGATAAGCAGGAGTATGCCGATATTTATATTAGCGAAAATCAGCAAAAAAAGAATGATAAAAAAGGTGGTTACGTGCAGTTATCCTTTATTGAAGAAGGCTTAAAAAAAGTGGATGAGAAAACGATTGCTTATGCGGAAAAAGTATTGGAAACAGTCAAGACTATAAACGATGATTTTAATCTTAACGAAATATGTGTGCTTACACGTACTCGAAAACAAGGTGTAGCAATTGCGGATTTTTTAACGGATAATGGAATAGATATTATCAGCTCTGAAACCTTACTATTACAAAATTCTGAGAAGGTAATTTTTATGATAGATTTGTTGACCTATCTTCAAAATAATGAAGATAAAGAAGCAAAGCTTAATGTACTGTATTTTCTGCATGAAAATTTGCAGTTAACAGAAGATAAACACACTTTTTTTAGGAATTTATTAGACTTGAAGTCTGAAGCATTTTTTAACGAACTAAAAAAGCATAAAATTGATTTTGAACCGACTTACTTTACACAATTATCATTATATGAAAGCATAGAATATATCATAAGAAGCTTTCATTTCAACACAACCTCTGATGCTTACACACAATTCTTTTTAGATGAGGTTTTACAATTTTCATTAAAAAAATCGACAGATATAGCTACTTTTTTAGAGTTTTGGAATGATAAAAAAGAATCGTTAAGTATTGTTGTTCCTGAAGGAAAAAATGCTGTACGAATCATGACCATTCATAAAGCGAAAGGCTTGGAGTTTCCTGTAGTGATTTATCCGTATGATCTGGATATTTATAGAGAACAGAATCCGAAAGTTTGGTATCCGATAGTTAATCCAGAAGATTTTAATGATTTTGATTCATTATTGATCAATTATAATAAATCCTTAGAATTATCTGGTGAAACTGGAAAAGAAATCTACCAAGCACATCGCAGTGAACTCGAATTAGATAATTTCAATTTATTATATGTAGCCTTAACAAGAGCAGTAGAACAGCTATATATCATTGGCGAACCTAAAAAAGTGGATGAGAATTTAAGAACTTCGTCACAATTTTTTATTCACTACTTACAGTTTATTGGACAATGGAATGATATGCAACATGAATATTCTTTTGGTGACCAAAAAAGAGTGTCTTCAAAGTCAAAGTCACACAAAAAAAGTTATGAACTTGATAAATTGATTAGTTCTTCTTGGCAATCGCATACCATTGCTATTGTGGCTAATTCTTCGTTAGTATGGGATGACGAAGACTCCATTGCCTATGGTAATTTGATTCATGAAATCTTGTCTCATATTAAAACGATAGATGATGTTGAAGGAACAATTGAAACCTTTGTCACTACCGGAAAGATAACTATAAACCAAGCCAAAAAAATACAACAATTATTGATAGCAATTGTTACGCATCCTGATTTGAAAAGCTATTATCAGCAAAATAGTATTGTTTATAACGAGCGTGAGATTTTGACAGCTATAAATGAGGTTATTATTCCGGATAGATTGGTTATTAACGGTAAAAATGAAGCTGTAATTATTGATTATAAAACAGGTAAATTCGATAAGAAATATCATCATCAATTGAATAACTACGCACAGTCAATTGAACAATTAGGATATAAAGTAATAAAAAAACTATTGGTTTATGTTGGAGAAAAGATTGTTGTGGAGGAGGTTTGAAGATTATATTTTAACCCTTCCGCTCACGCTAAGGCGTGACCACCTTCCCTTATTAAGGGAAGGAGTACGTTTCTAACTCCCCTCCTTTTTTCAAGAAGGGGTAGATTTCATCCCAATATAAATAGTGGTTGTAGTTATCGAAATATGAGTTATTGGGATGAAATTCGGGGAGGTTGGCGATTAATTTTATTTTTAAACATATTAATACTATTAACTTAATAGTGTTGGTGTTCAGCTCGTTTTTATACTCTCAAAAAGAGGTAAACTAAAAAAACTCCTGTCTTCGGTCTTCGATCTTCATACAATTAATATATTTGCTACATGAACACATTAGATATAATACTTATTGCATTATTATTTTTCGGATTAGTGCGCGGTTTTATTAAAGGTTTTTTTGTTGAAGTAACCTCTTTGGTTGCTTTGGCATTAGGTTTATACGGCGCAATACACTTTTCATATTTTGTGGCATATTTTTTAAATGATAGAGTAGAGTGGACTGAAAAATATATACAAATAATTGCTTTTGCCAGTACCTTTGTTATTATTGTCATTTTAATTTCTTTTATAGGAAAAATACTGACAAAAATTGCTGATACGGCATCTTTGGGTATTATGAATAAAGTATTTGGAGCTGCTTTTGGAGCTGCTAAAATAGGATTGATATTAAGTGTGGTTTTAATTATTTTTAGCAAGCTTAACAGAACACTTCCTTTTGTAAAACCAGCAAGTTTAGATGCATCAGTATTATATAAACCTGTAAAAAATTTAGCACCATTTATATTTCCTTCTATTATTAAGGTAAATACTGATGAAGTGACTAACGAAAACTAACTCTAGTCTCTGACTCAAGACTTCGGTCTTCCGTCTTCTGACTCCTAACTTTTTAGATATGTCAACAGCCAAAAAAGAATATAAAAGAATTACCACCAAATCTTTGGTGGAGATGAAACGTAATGGTGAAAAAATTGCTATGCTTACCGCCTATGATTATACCATGGCAAAAATTGTAGATCATGCAGGTATAGATGTTATTTTAGTAGGCGATTCTGCTTCAAATGTAATGGCGGGTCATGAAACCACATTGCCTATTACTTTAGATCAAATGATCTACCATGCATCTTCGGTGGTTAGAGCCATTGAACGATGTTTAGTGGTTGTTGATTTACCTTTTGGGAATTATCAATCAGACCCAAAAAAAGCCTTGCGTTCTGCAATACGGATTATGAAAGAATCTGGTGGACATGCCGTAAAATTAGAAGGTGGTAAAGAAGTTAAAGACTCTATTAAAAGAATTCTAAATGCAGGAATTCCTGTTATGGGTCACTTAGGTTTGACTCCACAATCAATATATAAATTTGGTACGTACACCGTAAGAGCTAAAGAAGAAGAAGAAGCGAATCAACTTAAAAAAGATGCGAAATTGTTAGAAAAATTAGGTTGTTTCGGAATTGTATTAGAAAAAGTACCTGCAAAGTTGGCTAAGGAAGTTGCAGAAAGTATAAATATACCTGTAATTGGTATTGGCGCCGGTAATGGTGTTGATGGTCAAGTATTGGTGATACATGATATGTTAGGAATGACACATGAGTTTAATCAGCGCTTTTTACGAAGATATTATGACCTATATACTGAAATGAATGTTGCTTTTAAAAAATATATAAAAGATGTAAAGAGTAG
>CAZHYX010000105.1:4874-9664 GCA_964536675.1 uncultured Flavobacteriaceae bacterium | reverse complement strand
TGTAAAAAATAGTTCAATCTAATTATTGCGACATCTCAAAATTAAAATGGTATAATTTGTCATTCCTGCAAAGGCAGGAATCCAACAATATATAAAAGTGGATTCCTGCCTTCGAATGACATAGTTTTTCAGAGAAAACTATAAAACTAATACAGATACTAAAATTTTCTCTAATATAAAAAGGTCATATAAAAATGTAAAATACTTTTACGTAATCTTTAATTATTTAATATTCAATATTTTAACTGATGCTAGTTTAACAAACCATTCAGCAATTCTTTCAACTTAGGATTTGATGGTCTTGGTGCATCAGCATTCACAATATTGCCTTTGTCATCAATCAACAAAAAACGTGGAATTCCTTCAATGCCATAATCTCTTACAAATTGTGAATTCCAACCATTATCAGCATACAGTTGAATACCACCTAATTCTTTTTCAGTCACCATATCCTTCCATTTTTGATGTGCCTCTTTTTTATCAATAGAAATACTTACAAACTCTATGTTTTTACCATGAAATTCTTTTTCAACTTCTTTTAAAAATGGAATCTCTCTTTTACAAGGTCCACACCATGTTGCCCAAACATCAACATATACATACTTTCCTTTTAAATCATCTAATGAAGTAGTACCTCCTTTATGATTTTCATAATTAACAAATTTTGGAGATGGTTTTCCTTTTGCGAAAGCAATTATATCTCTATGTTTTTTCTCATAGTTAGCAGTTAAAAATGTAATTAATTCCTTGTTAGATTTAACTTCATTAACCATCATGGTAGAATCTAAATCTAAAGCATTCGAGATTAAATCGTCTAAAGAAGACTTTAATGATTCAACTTTAGCATTAAAATCAGGCTTTTCTAATTTAAAAATAGAATTAAAATCTGAAAAATTTTCACTGTCTTGAAACCTTATTTTTGTTGCCATATAATTATTGGTACCAGCTCCTAAACCTGTAAAAGAGATACTATTGTTAATATCTTCGGCATCAAAATTAACAGAAAGATTATAGCCATTTTTTAATTGCACAACAGCTTGACCACTACCGTTTTGAATTACATAGATACCATCTTCCACTTTTAAAGTGTCAGAAAAACTCCCGTCTTCATTAATTTCAATCTCTTTTTCATAATTTTGATTGGCGATACTTAAAATAGTACCTTTAGCATTGTTAACCTTTCCAGAAATGGTAACATAATCTTTTATTTTAGGCTCATTTTTACATGCAGCTAATATTAATAAAGCTGTTAGTATAATCAGTAATTTCTTCATTTTTTAATTTTAATAATTTTAGATTCACAAAAGTATAGTATTTTTAATCACTAACTCTTAAATTTAACCTAATTGACGTAATTATATCTTAATAATTACTTGAAATACGTAGTTAATTTTTATTTTTGATGAACTTTATAAATCCCTATGCAAGAAACTCATTATATAGACAATAAAAGTTTAAGTTTATCAAGTATAAATGAAATAGTAGTCACCAATAAAAAATTGGCTCTATCAGAAGAAGCAATCAAAAAAATTGTTAAATGTAGAAAGTACTTAGATGATAAATTATCAAAGAGCAAAAAGCCCATGTATGGTATCAATACTGGTTTTGGTGCTTTATATAACGTTAAAATATCTACTAAAAACTTAACGATACTTCAAGAAAACTTGGTTATGTCTCATGCCTGTGGTACTGGTGAAAAAGTGCCTACTGAGATTGTAAAACTAATGTTATTCTTAAAAATTCAGTCCTTAAGTTATGGACATTCAGGTGTACAGTTAGTTACAGTTAATAGATTGATAGATTTTTATAATCATAATATTTTGCCCATAATTTATACGCAAGGTTCCTTAGGTGCTTCGGGCGATTTAGCACCATTGGCACATCTCGCTTTACCATTGATTGCTAAAGGAGAAGTAACTTATGAAAATAAAAATTATACAGGTCAGAAAATTTTAGATAAGTTCGGTTGGAAAAAAATTGAACTACAATCTAAAGAAGGGTTGGCATTATTAAACGGAACACAGTTTATGAGTGCCTATGGAGTATCAATATTATTAAAGAGTTTTAAATTATCTTATTTGGCAGATGTTTTTGGTGCGCTTTCGCTGGATGCTTTTGATGGTAGAATAGAACCTTTTAATGATATGATTCATTTAGTGAGACCTCATAACGGACAATTAAAAACAGCAAAGAAAATCAAAGAATTGCTGATGGATAGTGAGATTTTAGCTCAAGAAAAAAAGCATATACAAGATCCATATTCATTTAGATGTATGCCTCAAGTACATGGCGCAAGTAAGGATACTTTAAATTTTGTTAAAAAAACGATAGAAACTGAGATCAATTCTGTAACTGATAACCCAAATATTTTTGCTGAAGCAGACGAAATTATTTCAGGAGGTAATTTTCACGGACAACCATTAGCATTGGGTTTTGACTTTTTAGGCATTGCTTTGGCTGAATTAGGTAATATTTCTGAGAGACGTACTTTTCAATTAGTTTCCGGTTCACGTGGGTTACCATCGTTTTTAGTATCTAATCCTGGTTTAAATTCCGGATTTATGATTCCGCAATACACCGCAGCAAGCATAGTAAGTCAGAATAAACAATTAGCAACACCCGCTTCAGTTGACTCTATTGTTTCGAGTAACGGACAAGAAGATCATGTAAGTATGGGCGCAAACGGAGCTACAAAGACAAAACAAATAGTCGATAATTTGGAAACAATTTTGGCTATAGAATTATTAAATGCAGCACAAGCATTAGAATTCAGAAAACCAACAAAAACTTCATCATTTTTAGAATCATTGGTGCAAATGTATCGAAGTGAAGTGTCTTTTATAGAAGAAGATAAAGTATTACATGACGATATTGTAAAGACTATTAGTTTTATTCAGAATCTAACTATTGATAGCGAGGAATTGTTTGGATAATGATAATCACATACCAAGATTGTCTAGATTGGCTGCTATTCTAACATTATTGCAGTCCAAAAGGATAATTACTGCATCTGAAATAGCTAAAAAATTTGATATAAGTATAAGAACAGCTTATCGCGATATAAAAGCATTAGAAGAGTCAGGAGTGCCAATCTTTACAGAAGAAGGTAAAGGTTATTCATTGATAGATGGATATATACTACCACCCATAATGTTTACTGAACATGAAGCAAATGCCTTAATTACTGCTGAAAAGTTAATTTCAAAAAATAAGGATAAATCATTAACTGAAAATCATAAAGAAGCAATTACCAAAGTTAAAGCAGTATTGCGTTATTCAAATAAAGATAAAGCTGAATTACTTTCAGAAAGAGTATTCTATATGCAAAATTTAACTAAAGAAACTACCAGTAATAACCTTTCAACAGTACAAATAGCCATTACAAATTTGACATTAATCAAGATTAGATACCGGTCTATAAGTAAAGATGAGCTCACTGATAGAGTAATAGAACCTTATGCACTATATCATACACAAGAAAATTGGATTTTGATTGCTTGGTGCAGACTGAGGAATGATTATAGAGAGTTTAGACTAGATAAAATTCAATCATTAGAGTTGTTTTCTGAACAATTTGAGGGTCGTAGTTTTAACTTAGTGAATTACTTTAATATAGTTGCTGAAAGAAATAATTTACACCCTTGACATACCCTTGTCATATTGCCTATCTATTTTTGTTTCATTAAACATAAATATATAATGGAAACTCAAAAAATAACGGCATTCAATATTATAGGTATCTCAGTTAGAACAACAAATAAAGACGGACAAGCAGCAAAAGATATTGGTGAGCTTTGGCAGAAGTTCATGTCAAAAGGTGTTTTAGATAAAATCCCAAATAAAATTGACAATACAATTTATTCACTTTATACCGAATATGAAGGCGATTATACACAACCTTACACAACTTTATTAGGATGTAAAGTATCTAATTTAGAGATTGTTCCTGAAGGAATGGTAGGAAAATCATTTAATGGTGGTAATTATGTTGAATTCATTTCGAAAGGAGATCTAACTAAAGGAGCTGTTTATGAAAGTTGGATGAAAATTTGGAAAACAGAACTAGATAGAGCTTATACAGTTGATTTTGAAGTTTATGCAGAGAAGGCTCAAGATATTGAAAATGCAGAAGTAAGTATTTTTGTTTCAGTAATAAAGTAAGATATGGAGAACAAAAAGTACTTTAAAACTGTAAATTTTAAATCAAAAGATGGACTGCTTATTACTGCAGATTATTATCTTGTTGAACAAGCTAAAGGTTTTATAGTACTCTGTCATAGATCTCATTTTCATAGAGGTGAATATAGAGAAATAGCACCAAAGCTTACTAAACTGGGTTTTTCTTGCTTAGCAATTGACCAGCGATCAGGAATGAATGTACTGGAATTAATTAATGAGACAAAAACTTTAGCAAAAGAACAAGGTCTTTCAACTGGATATTTAGATGCCAAACAAGATATTGAAGCTGCTATAGAATATGGATATAAAGAAAACGATAATAATCCTATTATTATCATAGGCAGTTCATACTCGGCTTCATTGGCATTGCTTATTTCTACAGAAACAGATAAGATAAAAGCTACTGTTGCATTTAGCCCGGGAGAATATCTAAAAAAAATAAAGTTGGCTGAAGAAATAAAAGCTATAGATAGACCTACATTTGTAACATCAACCAAAAAAGAAATTGAAACCGTAACAGAGCTTACCAGATTGATTGACCCAAATTATATTATTCATTTTAAACCCACAGTAGAAGGATTTCATGGAGCTAGAACATTATGGGAATCTGT
>CAZHYX010000105.1:0-4845 GCA_964536675.1 uncultured Flavobacteriaceae bacterium | reverse complement strand
TTGGATAGAACTCGAAAAATTCTTATTAACTCAATAAAATATTCCAATGGCAGAATTACTCAAAAATATTTACAACGAACCTTTCTTTGATGGATTTACTAGAGCTATTAAACAAGTCATTCCTGATTTTGATAAACCTTCTTTTTTAGATTATATTTATGATGATAAATGGGAGCAAAGAGAATTAAAACAACGGATGCGACATATTGTATTGATATTAAAACCTCATTTACCTGAAGATTATAATGAAGTAATAAAGGTAGTTTTAAAGATTGTTCAACAGTTACAAAAAAATGGCGTTAGTGAAGCAGGTTTTGAGTGGATGTTTCTACCGGAATTTGTTGAACTATACGGTTTAGATGATTATAAAGTTTCAATGAAAGCTTTTGAAAGTATTACACAATTCACCAGTTGTGAATTTGCTGTCCGTCCTTTTATTATAAAATACCCAAAACAGATGCTATCTCAAATGTTATTATGGTCAAAACACAAACATGCTATGGTTAGACGTCTTTCTTCTGAAGGTTGCCGACCAAGACTACCTTGGGCAATGGCACTTCCGGAATTAAAAAAAGACCCTAGACCAATTATTCCAATTTTAGAAAATTTAAAAATGGATGATTCAGAATCTGTAAGAAGAAGTGTAGCTAATAATCTAAATGACATTTCAAAAGACAACTCTAACACAGTTATAACGCTAGTAAAAAAGTGGAAAGGAAAAACAAAAGAAACAGATTGGTTGGTTAAACACGCTAGCAGAACGCTATTAAAACAAGGAAATACTGAGATGATGAAGTTGTTTGGCTTCGGGTCATTAGAGAATATACAAATTGAGAACTTAAAAATATTAATGCCTAAAATTAAAATAGGAGATTCATTATCCTTTTGGTTTCAACTTAAAAATACAGGAAATTCAAGCTCAAAAATACGTTTAGAATACGGACTCTATTATCAGAAGGCAAATGGTAGTTTGTCTAGAAAGGTATTTACAATTAGCGAAAAAGAATATGTTGCAAACTCTATAACAATCATAAATAGAAAACAACCGTTTAAGGTTATAACCACACGAAAATTATATTTTGGCTTACATCAGCTTTCATTGATAATTAATGGAAAAGAGTTTGAAAAGGTAGACTTTGAATTGGTTCTTTAGATTCGCGTCTTTGCGAAGGAGTTCCGATAGCTATCGGGACGACTGTGGCAATCTCTTAATAAATATAATGTGTCTAACCTTTCTACTTTATACAAGATAAACTACAGCAGAAATCCAAAATAATTTTTTAATATTCCTAGATTAAGATTACCTTTTCAGAATAATGTCTCATTGAGTACAGCTGAAGGGTTCTTTTTTGTATGGTAGTCTTTATCATTAAAAGAGGCTGCCACAGTCGTTCTTTCTTCGCAAAGACGTAATCCGTTATTAAATTAATCAGTTAGCAACGTATAATGCCCGTGAATACACAGCCATTTACCATTTTCTTTTACAAAAATACGAGTTGATTTACCACGAGTAGCAAAAGGTTTACCGTCAGTGGTTCCAGAATCTGACCAATAATAAGTTATAAAAGCAGTATTACCATTAATAGTTACCTTAGGCTCATGCATTTCAGTATGAATAGGTGAAGAGCTTTCTATCCAGTCTTTGATTCCTTTGACTTCAGCTACTTTACCTGAACGCAATACAGAATCATACTCGCCAAATTGAGTAAAGTCCTGATGAACATAACTGGCATAACGTTCTATATCACCTTTCTCTATGGCATCCCACATGTCTATTAATGTAGATTTGATGATTTGTTTATCTTGAGATAAGGTAGTTTCAGTACCTTTTATTGATATTGTATTTTCTTCACTCCTCTTTATACAGCCATTGAGTAAAATTGTAAAAATGAAAAAATAAGCTACTTTCATAAATATTCTAAAATAAAAAATCCCTCCAAAATAGGAGGGATGTAAATTATTCTTTTTCTTTAACGGGTTTTTTAGCCTTTTTAATTTTTATAGTTAATTCTTCTTTTTCCTCATCAAGATCCATAAAAATACTGTCATGTTCTTTGAGTTTTGAATTGACAATCTTTTCGGCCAAAGCATCTTCTATATATTTTTGAATAGCACGTTTTAAAGGTCTGGCACCATATTGCCGGTCAAAGCCCTTATCTGCAATATAATCTTTAGCCTTATCGCTCAAAGTTAGTTTATAACCTAAACCATCAATTCTGCCTAATAATTTTTCTAATTCAATATCAATAATGACATGGATATCTTCTTTCTCTAAGGCATTGAATATAATAACATCATCAATACGATTTAAGAACTCTGGCGCAAAACTTTTCTTCAAGGCATTTTCTATCACACCTTTAGCATGAGAATCTGCTTGTTGTTTTTTAGAAGCGGTACCAAAACCAACACCAGCACCAAAATCTTTTAATTGACGAGAGCCAATATTAGAGGTCATAATGATGATAGTGTGTCTAAAGTCAATTTTACGTCCTAAACTATCCGTAATATAGCCATCATCTAAAATTTGTAATAACATATTAAAAACATCAGGATGCGCTTTTTCGATTTCATCTAATAAAACCACTGCATAAGGCTTACGACGTATTTTTTCTGTTAATTGTCCGCCTTCTTCATAGCCAACATACCCTGGTGGTGCACCAATTAAACGAGAAATGGCAAATTTTTCCATATATTCACTCATATCAATCCGGACTAAAGCATCTTGCGAATCAAATAGTTCAGTAGCTAATACTTTTGCTAATTGTGTTTTACCAACACCGGTTTGCCCTAAAAAGATAAAAGACCCAATAGGTTTGTTGGGATCTTTTAAACCAACACGGTTACGCTGTATGGCTTTAACAACCTTGCTAACGGCTTCGTCTTGACCAATAACTTTGCCTTTTATCAAATTAGGCAATTCAGCTAAACGATTACTTTCAGCTTCAGCAATACGATTTACAGGAATTCCTGTCATCATAGAAACTACTTCCGCTACATTATCTTCAGTCACAATTTCTTTATGCAATTTTGATTGTTCTTCCCATGCTTGTTGGGCAGTTATTAATTCTTTTTCTATACGTTTTTCATCATCTCTTAAGCGAGCAGCTTCTTCATATTTTTGACTCTTTACAACACTGTTTTTAAGCTCTTTAACCTCTTCTAGCTGTTGTTCAAGTTCAACTACTTGTTTAGGCACTACAATATTCATAATATGTATTCTTGAACCTGATTCATCTAATGCGTCAATAGCTTTGTCTGGTAAAAAGCGATCTGTCATATATCTGTTTGTCAATTTTACGCAAGCTTCAATTGCTTCATCAGTATAAACAACATTGTGATGATCTTCATATTTATCCTTAATATTTTGTAATATTTGAATGGTTTCTTCTACCGAAGTAGGCTCTACAATAACTTTTTGAAAACGACGTTCTAATGCGCCATCTTTCTCTATATTTTGACGAAATTCATCTAAGGTGGTAGCTCCAATACATTGAATTTCTCCTCTGGCTAATGCAGGTTTAAACATATTAGAAGCATCTAAAGAACCTGTAGCGCCTCCAGCACCAACTATTGTATGTATTTCATCAATAAAGAGAATAATATCATCGTTCTTTTCTAACTCGTTCATCAAAGCTTTCATACGCTCTTCAAACTGCCCTCTATATTTTGTACCGGCAACCAAACTTGCTAAATCTAAAGATACAATTCGCTTGTTAAATAATATTCGAGATACTTTACGTTGAATGATACGCAATGCCAATCCTTCTGCTATAGCCGATTTGCCAACACCAGGTTCGCCAATGAGTATGGGGTTATTCTTTTTACGACGACTTAATATTTGTGAAATACGTTCAATTTCTTTTTGTCTACCAACAACAGGATCTAATTTCCCTTCTTCAGCCTGTTGTGTTAAATCTCTCCCAAAATTATCTAAAACGGGTGTTTTAGATTTGGAATTTGATTTAGTTGGTTTTGGATTGCCTTCAAACGGATTTTGTTTTGGCTCATCAAATTCATCATCACTTGAACTTTCTGCTTTAGGGCTCTCAATACTATCTTCTTCATCAATAAATAATTGACTAAAAATAGATTTTACCTCATCATAGTCTATATCAAACTTATTAAGGAGTTTGGTTGTTGGGTCATTTTCATTTCGCAATACACATAATAATAAATGTGCAGTACTGACAGCTTTACTTTTAAATAATTTAGCTTCCAAAAATGTTGTTTTCAATGCTTTTTCAGCCTGTTTGGTTAGGTGTAAGCTCTTTTTATCATTTCCGGTAAAAGCATTGGTATTTGCAGGACTCAATCCTTCAACTTTTTTACGAAGCATTGCTAAATCAATATCCAAGGCATTTAAAACATCTATGGCTTCTCCATTGGCTTTTCGAAGTAAGCCTAACATTAAGTGTTCTGTACCAATAAAATCATGCCCTAATCGTAAAGCTTCCTCTTTACTATAGGCAATTACATCTTTAACTTTTGGTGAAAAATTATCGTCCATATTATAGATTTATACTGTAAAATTAGTAGATTTTTTTTATATATACATACAAAAGTTATACCGCACTTTTATTAATACTGTAAAGTTATGAAAAACAGTATGTTTACTAGGTCTTATTGTTAATAAATAGTAATAATATTAATACTTTTATATAACTCAAAAAAAATAGAATTGTTGTATATTGCTCGCTTATAAAAATCAATAAAAAATAAATACATATAATAACGACTGTTTCATACTATCAACGACTATTAACGACTGTTTACGACTTGTTTACGACTGTTAAGTGCTAACGACTGTTTACGACTTTTTTACGACTTTTTTACGACTTTTTAACG
>CAZHYX010000104.1:0-9697 GCA_964536675.1 uncultured Flavobacteriaceae bacterium | reverse complement strand
AAAAACAATTGGTATCATAACGATAAAAACAAGGCATAATAACAGAATAATTGAAAGGATTTTAAAGATTTTTTTCATTGTTTAAGTTTGTATGAGTATTTGTTAAAATAATAACGAGTTTTAATTAGATAGATTTCATTATCAGACCTATTTATTTGTAAAAAAATCACCAACTATTAAAGAAGGGTATGTCACAAAATTTTTATAAAAATGACATGAAATAATGATTTCTAGAGTTTGCTACAAATATTTACCAATAGATCAGTGAAAATCTGCTCAATCAGTAGAACTTGTACTGAGCGTAGTCGAAGTATCTGTGTTCTATAAAAATTGTACTTTTGCTTAAAATTTGAACGATGGAGCTTTCTTTAATCCCCAACATAAAACATACAGATAGCAATAACTTTTTTTTATTGGCAGGTCCTTGCGCCATTGAGAGTGAAGATATGGCAATGCGTATTGCTGAAAAAGTAATTGCAATTACTGATAAGCTTGAAATACCTTACATATTTAAAGGAAGTTTTAAAAAAGCAAATCGCTCACGTGTAGATAGTTTTACAGGAATTGGAGATGAAAAAGCATTAAAAATTTTACAAAAAGTAAGTAACACTTTTAATGTGCCAACGGTTACTGATATTCATGAAGTTACAGATGCTGAGAAGGTAGCTGAGTATGTTGATGTGTTACAAATTCCGGCATTTTTAGTGCGTCAAACCGATTTAGTGGTTGCAGCTGCTAAAACAGGTAAAGTTGTCAATCTTAAAAAAGGACAATTTATGAGTGCTGAAAGTATGCAACATGCAGTAAGAAAAGTAATAGATTCTGGTAACGATAAAGTTATGATTACCGATAGAGGTACTATGTTCGGTTACCAAGATATGATTGTTGATTTTAGAGGAATACCAACTATGAGGCAATTTGCTACCACGGTATTAGATGTAACACACTCCTTACAACAACCTAATCAATCTTCTGGTGTTACAGGCGGTCGCCCAGATATGATTGAAACTATTGCTAGAGCAGGAATTGTCAATAATGTTGACGGTTTATTTATTGAAACACATTTTGATCCGGCAAATGCAAAGTCTGACGGTGCTAATATGTTACATTTAGACCATTTGGAAAAGTTGATGCGTAATTTAGTGGCAATTAGAAAAACAGTAAATTCTTTACAATAAATGATTAACGGTTAAGTTATAAGCTTAACCAATCTTTTTAAAAAATGAAAACTAGAAGCTTACTTTTTGTTTTTCTCCCCTTATTTTTTTTCAATGTTGCTTTTGCAACAACATTTTCTGTGGGTCCTTCACGAACTTATATATCGCCTAATGCTTTGTTTTTAGCAAATGTGGTTCAAAATGGCGATATTATTGAAATTGATGTAGCCGATTATATTGGTATGGCAGCTTTTGCAAATTGGTCAGCTGATAATTTAATAATTAGAGGTGTAGGAGGAAGGCCTCATCTAATTGCAAACGGACAAAATTTACAAGGAAAAGGAATTTGGATCATATCAGGTGATAATGCAACTGTTGAAAATATTGAATTTTCAGGAGCAACTGTACCAGATGAAAACGGAGCAGGCATACGGCAAGAAGGCATTAGTTTAACTATAATAAATTGTTATTTTCATGATAATGAAAACGGAATTTTAACTAGTAACCCAAATGCAGGAGATATTTTGGTTGAATTTTCTGAGTTTAGCAACAACGGATTTGGAGATGGGTTTACGCATAATATTTATGTGGGTAGGGTAAATAGTTTTACTTTAAGATATTCATATATGCATCATGCTAAAGTGGGGCATAATGTAAAATCAAGAGCTACTAATAATTATATTTTGTACAATCGAATTATGGATGAAGCTACGGGTAATTCAAGTAGGTTAATTGATCTGTCTAATGGTGGTTTTACAATTATTATGGGTAATTTATTGATGCAAGGCCCTAATGCACCAAATAATAATTTAGTAGGTTTTGGTTTAGAAGGATTGTCTAACAATGAACCACATGAATTACACTTTATCAATAATACTCTTGTCAATAAAAGAACTGCTTCTTGTATTTTTATATCGATACAAGGCGGAACAACTATTGCAAACATTTCAAACAATATTTTTGCTGGCATTGGTACTTTAGTAAATGGTACAACAACAACTATGAATAATAATATTTCTGACTCTAATATTGCCAATATGTTGTTTACAGATGAAGCTAACTATGATTATAATTTAACTGCAAATTCGCCATCGGTTAATTCAGGAACACCAATAAATTCTGTTAACGGATTCTCTTTAACACCTAATAAACATTATGAGCATCCAATTAATAACTCTTCCAGAACATTGACGGGAACCATAGATGTAGGTGCTTACGAATATGATGGAACGCTCTCAAATGATGAATTTATTTCAGCTCAATTTGCAATTTATCCAAACCCTGCTACTGAAAATATTATTATTAAGACTTTAGATATTAAATATCTTCAAGTGAATATTTATAATAGTGTAGGGCAAGAAATACCTTTTAAAAAATCATTTTCAAACGGAAATTATTTAATCAATACTACTAATTTCGCATCAGGAATTTACTTTGTGGAGATTCAAATAAGTAATCAAAAGAAAATAGTTAAAATAATTATTGAGTAATTTTATTTTAAGCTAATTTTAACAAAAATTACACAATCTTTTTAAGTAATTATTGTTTTTAATATTTAGTATGAAATTACTACTCTCAATCCTTTTTCTTTGCATTACTTTGACCAATATAAATGCTCAAAACTTCGATAATGTAGACAGTAGGGTAAGTCTATATCCCAATAGATATGCTTCTGCAAATCAGTTAGCTGATCAAATAACTAAAGATTTTAAGAGTGATATTGATAGAGTTCGTGCTGTTTATACTTGGCTCGCGATAAACGTTTCTTATGATCTTAAAACACTATATAATAGTGAAGCACAAATCAATTTTAGTTATTCTAGTCAAGAAGACTTGCAACGAAAATTAGCTGCAATCAATATACATATAGTTAATAAAACACTGCGGACAAAAAAAGCAATTTGTGAGGGATATGCGCAAACATTTAAAAAAGTTTCTGAACAAATGGGTATTCAATGTATGCTGGTAGGGGGCTTTTCAAAAGTAGATGTTAGTGATATTGGGATTAATCCAACCCTTGAAAACCATGTTTGGAATGCTGTAAAAATAAACGAAAAATGGCATTTAGTTGATGCTACTTGGGCAGCGGGTTATACCAATGGTGATAAATGGGTACAGCGTTTTGATGATTTCTTTTTCTTTACAGATCCTAATAAATTTGCATTAACACATTATCCATCTCAAAAAGAATGGTTATTCACCAATAAAAGTATTACGAAGAAACAATTTTTTGAATCTCCAATTTATGATAACTCTTTTTTTAGCAATGATTTAAAACTATTATCTCCTTTACAAGGAGAGTTATTTGTAAAACCAAATGAAAATATAGTCTTTACAATGGGAGTTATTCCGAAAGATATAACACTATACTATGTCTTTAAAGGAGATAAGTTTAGTGAAAAATTAGAGCCAACCTGTACGAATGAAAAATGTACGTTTAAGATTCCGTTTATACAAAACAGAAATACAGAATTAATACTATTTGCTTATAAACGTACAATATTACAATATAAGGTTAGTGTTGTAAAATAAGACAAAAAATTACTTCCAAAATTTCTTATCCTTTACAGAATAAGCATCTTGCAACACATCAATCAATATTTTTTCATCAATATTTTCCAATTTTTTATAACGTAGTGATTTCATCATTTTTCGCCCTTTAGTACACATATACTCTAGATGAACCGTTAGATGTGAGGCATTCCAAAAACCCAGATCTACATAATCTTTAGATTGGTTTAGATAACATAAAGGTCTGTTTGAAATATAATAAAAAGGCATTTTGTATTTATACTTTAACTCTGCATCAGGAATGGTTTTTTCAATAATAACTTGTAAATGAAGTAGTATAGAACGATAGGGTTCCGGTTTATTGAGTATATAATCTTCAGCGGGATTCATTACTAAATTTAATTTTATTCAAACTTAATGAAAAAATACTTGGATGATTGAAGTTTTTTATTTTACTTTGTATTTCAAAGTACTTTTATATGAAAGAAAATAATTATTTAAAAGATATTAGTGAGATAAAAGATTTAATGAATAAATCATCACGTTTTATTTCATTAAGTGGGTTATCGGGTATTCTAGCAGGAATTTATGCGCTTATTGGAGCTACAGTTGCTTATTGGTTAGTTGTAAATTCAGAAAGACAATATTTAATATTAGATGGTAAAATATTTAGATTGGTTATGCTTGATCTTTTTTTGATAGCTTTTATAAGTATTGCAACCGCTATTTACTTAACGACAAAAAAAGCAAAAAAGAATAATGTAAAGGTTTGGGATGCTTCTTCGCGTCGATTAATCTTGAATTTCTTGATTCCACTAGTAGTTGGAGGCATCTATATTTTGATTATTTTAGGTCAACAGAAATACGGACAAACAGCAGCCTTAATGCTTATTTTTTATGGATTGGCATTAATTAACGCTTCTAAATATAGTATAGGGAATATCCGTTATTTAGGTTATATACAATTGATTTTAGGGCTAATATGTGCAATGTTTCCGGGATATGGCTTTTGGCTGTGGGTTTTAGGTTTTGGTATCATGCATATTATTTATGGTTCATTAATGTATTTTAAATATGATATAAAATAGCTGTGAGTATAATTACTAACATAAATAAAGTCTTTGATCATCGAATACGATTAGGTATCATGTCTATTCTAATGGTAAATGAATATGCCGATTTTAATACCTTAAAGGAATTACTTGATGTGACCGATGGTAATTTAGCAAGCCATACCAAATCACTTGAGCAAGCGCAATATATTTTAGTTGAGAAACAATTTATCGGAAGAAAACCAAATACACGTTATAGCACCACTAAATTAGGAAAAGCTGAATTTATAAAACACATTAATGCACTTGAAAAATTAATAAATAAACAATAAATCATTTTTTTTATCATTATACTTTGAAACACAAAGTACTTTAAAATTATCATTATGGAACAAATAAAGAAACAAAACACAAACAAATTCGGAAATTGGTTAAAAACATCTATTACGGCAAGAATGCTTATGGTTGGGATATTAATAATTGTATTACTCATTCCTTTATCATATATAGATAGCCTTATAAGAGAACGTTCTTATAGACAGATAGATGTAGTCAATGAGATTAATGGAAAGTGGGGAAATGAAGTCTTAGTTTACGGACCAATATTAAAATTACCCTACAAAACTTATACAGAAACTTCAAAGTTTAATGAGAAAACTAAAGTATATATAAAAGAGACTAAAACGCTTATAAATTATGCATATCTATTTCCTGAAACACTTCAAAGTGTGGTTGATGTCAAATCAAAAACTTTAAAAAGAGGCAATTTTGAATCTGCTGTTTTTACAACGAACATGAGTTTTTCAGGAAACTATCTAAAAGCAGAATTAGCATCAAAAAGAATTGAAAATGAAGATATTCTTTGGGATAGAGCAACAATTATTGTTAAAACATCAAATTTAAAAGGCATTAAAAATGAAATGCAACTTAAAATTAACAATAACACATACACGTTTGAAACCAATTTCACAGATAATTCAAATACAGGGAATTTAGATGAGTTAGAATCTGCTTATATCAATGAAAAAGACTTACCGAAAAAAGGAGAAGTTAATTTTAGTTTTAATATGTCTTTTAATGGAAGCCGACAAATTCAAATTGTGCCAATTGGAAAAATAACTAAAATGGAAATGACTTCAAATTGGGCAGACCCAAGTTTTACAGGTAACTTTTTACCCAATGATGAGACCAAAAAAATAACAAAAGACGGCTTTAAAGCCGACTGGAAAATACTACACATAAATAGAGCTTTTTCACAGCAGTACTTAAATAACATTCCAAATTTAAAGGAGTATGCATTTGGGACAAAATTTATAGTAATGGTAGATGAATATCAGAAAAGTGAACGTTCAGCTAAATATGGGTTTTTAGTTATTGCACTTACCTTTTTGGTATTCTTTTTAATTCAAACATTAAGTAAAATAAATATTCATCCGTTTCAATATTTAATGATCGGATTGGCATTGACCATGTTTTATACTTTATTAATTTCTATTTCAGAACACAGTAATTTTTTGAAAGCATATTTAATTGCCGGAGCATCAGTAATTACTCTAATTACATTATATTCTAAATCCATATTAAAAACGTTTAAATTCCCTATATTCATAGGGCTTTCATTAACTGCTTTATATACATTTATATATGTTATCATTCAATTGGAAAGTTATGCCCTTTTAGTTGGTAGTATTGGCTTATTCTTAATACTGGCATCAATAATGTATGTTTCTAGAAAAATAGATTGGAGTAATGGTTAAATATAATTAGTGTAAGCGTTTCCTCGCTTTTGTTAATTTTTTACAAGAAGCGAGGTTAAGCTTTCACGTTCTAATACTAATTTTATAGTTGGTATAACTTATATTTTCAAAATGTAACCTTTTTTGCACTCTTAAAAATATTAAACTAACTTGTGGTTCAATTATTTAGTTGAAATGCAACAAAACACATCTCACTTTTCACTAAGCGGAATATCAGGAATTCTATTAGGCACTTATGGATTGCTAACAGTTTATTTAATCAATATGTTAACGAGCACTTATGGCGATGGTTTTGAAGGTTCATCACAATTACCCATAGCTCTCCTAGAAATAGGAATACAGGTTTTAGCAGTTATTATGATTTTAATTTCATTAATTTCATTAAGAATACGAGCAAAAAGAAGAGCTCGAAAAAACAACAGAAAACTTTGGGATCTTCATTCTAAAAAAGTACGGTTTCATACGTTAATTCCGCTATTACTTTTTGTAATTGTATTGGTAATCATTGCAAATAAAGGATATTATAGTAGCATTACTCCTTTGTTATTATTCTTATATGGAGTGTTTTTATTGAATTTAAGCAGATTTTCTGTCGGAAGTTTAAAGTATCTAGCCATAGCAGAAATTATATTGGCAGTTATAGCCTATTTTATATATGATAAGGAAATGCTTTTCCTTGGTTTGGGGTTTGGTTTTTTTCATATTATTTATGGATCACTAACGTTTGGTAAAAAAGCAACAATAAATTAATACCGTTGCTTTTTTAATTATTTTCACTTTGCATAAAAAAATTGTTCATTAACAATTTTTCCGTCATTGACTTCATAAACACAAACTTCTTGCATCTGTGTTCTTCCTCTGTCTTTAAAGGTTACATCAAAATCCATAGTACATGAAAAATGATTACCTGCAACTTGAGGGTCAGAAATATCTCCACCATGAAATTCTTGTACATTATTAAACCAATCTTCACTCTTTTTAAAGACAGCTTTTATACCAGAAGTTACTTCACCGGGCATCCCTGGCATTTCTCTGCTGACTACATTATCAGCATATAATTCTTCTAAAGCTTCCATGTTTTGACCTTGACGGCACATTTCTACCAAGCGATCGGCAACTTGTTGTGTATTCATAATTTAAAGTTTAGGATTATTAATTTCTCTAAAGTTAATAAAAATCAATATTCAAATCAGATTGAAAGGAATATTTAACAGAATTTTATTAATTAAGAGTTCTTTTGAATATTCCTAATCAAATACTCCAAACCGTTTAGTTTTAATTCATAGACCAAGCCTAACATCATTCCAATTTTTCCTTTAGGGAAACCTTTTGCATGATACCAAACTATATAATGTTCAGGTAAATCAATTAAATAACTGCCTTTGTATTTGCCATAAGGCATTTTGGTATGTGCTAAATCTATCAGAAACTGTCTATCGTGCATATATTGCTTACTGCCATTGCTCAATGAAAACTATTCCTTTCCATCAACATAATCTTGAAGATAGCTGAACCTTTCAGTAAGTTTTCCATTTTTAGTCATTAATGCACGTTCTAAAACGCCGTCAGCATCATCATTAAAAAAGGCAGGAATTACATATTCAGAAAAACTCTTACCAAAACCAATAGAAGCATCATTTGGTAATTCGGCAGGTAAATTATCAACTGCCATTACAGCAATGGCATTGTCATTCATATAATCAACTTCTTTTTCACTTTGTGGATGATATCCATAAATAGGTTCAGCAATAGTCGAAGCTCTTAGGGTTGATGCCACCGGCCCATCAACATCACAACTAATATCAGCAACAACATTAATTTTAAAACTAGGCGACTTGGTATCTTCACGCGAAAAAATAAAGGGTGCTTTATCATCCCAGAAATGACAGGCAAAATACAGGTCAGAAACTTTAGCAAAACGCATAAAATTACTCTTATAATCTGTTGGATTCTTAAAAAAATCAAACATATCAATCACCTGACTATCTCTTCTTTTATTATAATCTAGCACATCCAATTGGGTATATACAGGCTGGGCAAAAGTTTTATTTAAATAATCATTTACAGAAACTTCTTTAATATGCATGGCATCTAGCATTTCTTTAGTACCATTACTAACACGACCTTTTCCTGTCAACACAATTTTGATGATTGGTAACCGGATTTTATTCAATTCGTTAATCAATTCTTTTTGATCTGTTAAACTTTCGGCTTTCGGCAATAGAAAGTTACTGTATTTTAATCCGAATGCCCTAAGTCCATTATAAGCACCAACAATACCTGCATATCTGCCAAAAGCCACAACACGTTGATTTTTACTATTGGTAATTGCTTCATGGTCGTATAACTCAATATTTTTATCAAGAATTACCTGAAGCAGTTTGCGATTATAGGGTTGTTTTTTAAAAGTATGCGAAAAGAAAAAATACTTTTTATTAGGAATCAAGGCTTCAATAGGTACTTCTTTTACACCTAATAATACATCACAATCAGAGACATCATCAACCACATTAATATCTTCAGATTTATAGTCATCATCGGTAAAAACCCTATTGTCAGAACTTTCTATTTTTAATTCTAAATCAGGATAAGTACCTAATAATGTTCTACAGGCTTGTGGAGAGAAAACCACTCTTCTATCAGGCGGATTTTTACGTTCTTTAATCAGGGCAAATTTCATAAATATAGTTTGGTATAAGGTTTGTTGCAAGGTATTATGAATTATATGATTTCGCAAGTTTAAATATTGAAAAAACTGTATATTTGCGGACTTATTTCTTTGAAATTTCGGGGACGACTGGTTTTGACAGCAAGATCAGTTGAAATATAAGCATGTCGAGCAATGAAATAGTACTCGTAAAAGTCAATTTCAAACTTTAAACGGCGAGAATAACTACGCTTTAGCTGCATAATCCGAATTATAGTAGGATTTAGCCTCGTTCCGCCTAGGGCGGAAAGCTTTATGTCTCCTGAAAGCCTTGGTGAACGGCGTTCAATTTTGAGACATCGTAAAAGTAAACCTAGAAATACTAACACTTCGGTGGTATTTTGAAACTTAAGAAGATAAGCTAATAGTAGGCAGTTTTCGGTCAGTTATTTGTCGAAAATTAAACGAAAACTAAACATGTAGAAGGTATTTTAGTTGCTTGTTTGGACGAGGGTTCGAGTCCCTCCGTCTCCACGATCAAATCAAAAATCCGCACGAAAGTGCGGATTTTTT
>CAZHYX010000103.1:222-9767 GCA_964536675.1 uncultured Flavobacteriaceae bacterium | reverse complement strand
GAACATTTACCCGTCCGTAGCTTTAGCGAAGGCGGGCTGAACACTATTTACTCCTCACCGTATTTACCACTTTAGAAACTTTAGGTGCTTGATAATTTTTCATTTTTTGGATTAATCCATCAATAGAGGAGTCCACTAATAACATATCTCTATTGGTAGATTTTAAAAACCCTTCAGTTACCATTATATCTAACTGTTTTAAAGTGTGGTTAAAAAACCCATTTGTATTTAAAATACCAATGGGTTTGTTTTCAATACCTAATTGTCCTAAAGTGAGTGCTTCAAAAAGTTCGTCGAGTGTTCCGAATCCTCCTGCTAAGGCAATATATCCGTCAACAAGACGACTAATTTTTACTTTTCGCTTTGACATTTTTTTGGTGACTATCATCTTCGTTATTTTAGTATGTGCTACTTCTTCATGCCTCAATAAATTTGGAATAACACCAATAACTTCTCCATTATTTTCTAAAATAGCATCAGCTATGGTTCCCATCATACCTATTTTACCTCCGCCATATACCAAGCCAATATTATGTTTGGCAAAGTAGCTTCCTAATTGTTTTGCACTTTCTGCATAAATGGTGTTAAAACCAATACTCGATCCACAAAATACAGCAATACGTTTCATAAGAATAATAAATTTAGGTTGATATTATCAAAATTTAAACAAAATCAGAATTATGATTAACCTCTCGACTGCGCTCGAGGAGACATTTGTCTGGTCGAGCGCAGTCGAGACCTCAATACTACTTCAATTAAATTTGTATTAAAACTTAAAGTTTATAATACGTGTAAAAATAAACAAACGATTGAGAATATTTACTAAGTTTTTTTATATTTTCGTCAATGAAAATAAAATAACCTTGATAGGTTAATATAAAAGTTTATATGCAAAGAACTTCTAAACAATATGATGCTATAATTACACAATGTCGTGAACTTTTTATCAATAAGATGAAAGATTATGGTAGTGCTTGGCGTATTTTACGATTACCTTCTTTAACCGATCAAATTTTTATTAAGGCACAACGAATCAGACAGTTGCAAGAAAATGAAGTTCAAAAAGTAGATGAAAATGAAATACCAGAATTTATAGGTATTATCAATTATTCATTAATGGCATTGATTCAATTAGAAAAAGGTGTCGCTGATGAACCTGATTTAGATGTAGAAGAGGTAACACAATTGTATGATAAGCATATACAAATTACTAAATCGTTAATGGAAGATAAAAACCATGATTATGGTGAAGCTTGGCGCGAAATGCGTGTGAATTCATTGACTGATTTGATTTTGCAAAAACTATTGAGAGTAAAACAAATTGAAGATAATCAAGGAAAAACGCTGGTTTCTGAGGGTATTGATGCTAATTATCAAGACATGATCAATTATGCGATTTTTGCATTGATTCTAATGGATGAAAAAGGTGAATAATTGTCATTCCTGTGGAGGCAGGAATCCATTGACAAGATAACTAATATTAATAATCCCGAAGTCTCGGGACTGCCTCCACAGGAATGACATAGAATCATGAAATTTTTAACACATATAGCAAGATTATTAGTAGCAGCAACCTTTATTTTTTCAGGATTTGTTAAACTAGTTGACCCACTGGGTTCAGCCTATAAATTCCAAGAATATTTTGGTGCTGATGTATTGAATTTAGAATTTTTAATTCCGTATGCCTTACCATTTTCAATATTTTTAATTCTTGCCGAAATTATGTTAGGCGTAATGCTATTAGTTGGTTTCAAACCTAAGTTTACTGTTTGGAGTTTACTGATTATGATTCTAATATTCTTGTTTTTAACTTGGTATTCAGCATATTATGATAAGGTTACTGATTGCGGGTGTTTTGGAGATGCCATTACCTTAACAGTTTGGGAAACTTTTTATAAAAATATTTTTTTAGTGGTGTTGATTGTGTTTTTATTATTTTATACAAAGTATATCAACCCTGTTTTTGGTAAAAATTTAGCAAAATGGATTTCTTTTGCTTCACTTTTCGCATTTTTATATATAACCTATTATGTGTTGGTACACTTGCCAATTATTGATTTTAGAGCTTATGCAGTTGGTAAAAATATACCTGAAGGAATGGTTTTTCCTGAAGATGCAAAAAAAGCTGTTTATAGTGATACTTGGATTTATAAAGTAAATGGAGAAAATAAAGAATATACCACCGAAGAAAAACCATGGGAACTTGAAGGTGCCACTTTCGTGGATAGAAAAACAAAACTGATTGAAAAAGGATATGAACCCCCAATCCATGATTTTACTATGGAAAAAGAAGGTGTTGATTTTACGGAGTTTTTAATGCAAAAGGAAAAGCTGATGTTAATCGTTATGTATGATTTAGCAAAAACGGATAAACAAACATTGCCTAAAGTTAAAGAAATTACCACAAAAGCAATGCAAAATGGATATGATGTATATGCATTTTCGGCGTCAAGTCAAGCAGATTTTGATAAGATTAAAAAAGAATTTAAATTAGATTTCGACTTACTGTTTTGTGATGAAACAACATTAAAAACGATTGTTAGAGCAAACCCAGGAATCGTTACTTTAAATAAAGGTACTATTACGGGTAAATGGAATGCGAATGATGCTGATAAAGTGAAATTATAAGCAGAATGTCATGCTGAGCATTATTGAGAAATAAAATATATTTTATTTAGAAGATAGCAAACGTAGTTTATTGAAGCATCTCTTAATGAGAGAACGGTTTAGTAATTAAGAATACTCAACAATAAATAAAGTAATTACTATTTGTATTTGTTGAATTGTCATTCCTGCTCAGGCAGGAATTCAGTTTTAAACTCATATAATTGAGGTTAATAAATAAAAACTAATCATTGATTACACAGATAAACAAACCAGCAACAAAATGAAACAGTTACTATTTGTATTTGTAGGCGGAGGTTTCGGTAGCATAGCTAGATATTTATTAGCAAAATATTTAAATAGCTCATCAAACGGAATACCTTATGGTACTTTACTAGCGAATGTATTAGGAAGTTTATTGATAGGGATTATTTTAGGATTAGCAGCAAAAAATGATACGTTAACTCAAAATCAAACCTTATTGTTAGCCACAGGTTTTTGTGGTGGATTCACGACCTTTTCAACTTTTGCTTATGAGAACCATGTCTTTTTAAAATCGGGTGATTTTATGAATTTATTTATGTATACTGTTGGTAGTTTTGCGTTGGGTTTTGCAGCCGTATTTCTAGGAATGTATTTTGTAAAAGGGTAATTTTTTATTTTTCAAGTATAAATAGAAAAAGATCAGCACCATATCCGGTAGAACTCTTATTTTCATCTATTATTATTTACCCTTAAACTGAGGAGCTTTTCTATGCTTTGTACCCTGCTCATAACTATAAGCCAATTTTATTAATGTTGGTTCGCTATACATTTTTCCTAAAAATTGTAATCCGGTAGGTAAACCTTCACTGGTAAATCCCATTGATACTGTAAATGCGGGCTGCCCTGTGTGAGGCGCAATAACTTGGTTGTTATCTCCTAAATATTCTTCTTCAAACTTGTCAATATGCGCAGGTTTGTTGTTCCATGTGGGATAAATAATAGCGTCTATTCCTAGTTTGTCCATTTGATCTTCTATTGCTTTTCTATATGCCAACCGTCTTACATCAGTATATGGATCTTCACAAGAGATAGTGGTGTCTTTTTCTCTACCTGAGTTTTCAGAAAAATATTTTAAAACCTTTTTTGCATAATCAGATTTTGTGCCAATACGGATAATATCTTCTATTTTTTTTATAGTATCTCGTTTTACATATTCAGCTAAATAAGCTTCAATATCTTGTTTAAAATTAGCACACCATTGATTGGTTTTTAGGCTGTCAAAATCTTTTATATGAATATCGACCACTACTGCACCCAATCGTTTTAAATCGACTATTGATTTTTTAAAAAGTGTTTTTATTTCTGGGTCAGGATTTGCGTCACTCAATTGAGTAAATACGCCTATTCTGGCATCTGTTAATCCATTAATCTTAAGAAATTGCTGATAATCGGTTTCAACCTTTCCTTTGTTGTATTTGGTCATTTGATCGTTTGAATCATACCCTGTAATAACTTCCAGAACTTTGGTAGCATCTTCAACGGTTCTACACATGGGTCCCGCAACATCATTGCGCATATATAGTGGTATAATACCACTTCTACTAACCAATCCTAAGGTAGTTCTAAATCCGACCAAGGCATTATGTGAAGACGGACCTCTAATAGAGTTACCTGTATCAGTACCCAAACCTATTGTGCCAAAATTAGCTGCAATACTTGCCCCTGTACCACCACTTGAACCTGCAGGAACATAATCTAAATGATAAGGATTCCGTGTTGTTCCTTTGGTAGAACTTTCTGTATGCTTTGCACTAAATGCCCATTCTGCCATGTTCGATTTTGCAATTATAATAGCACCGGCATCTATTAATTGTTGCACTACAAAAGCATTGTTGTCTGGTATAAAACCTTGTAAAGCCAATGCACCGGCTGTAGTTGGCATTCCTTTCGTATTATAATTATCCTTTACAATCAATGGAATTCCGTGTAAAGGTCTTAATTTTCTTGTGTTGGCATATTCTTCATCCAATTTTTTAGCTGTAACTAACGCCTCTTTATTGATATAAGTAATTGCATTTGTTTTGTTATCTAAGCTATCTATTCTATCAAAATAGGCATTGACCAGTTCTACAGCCGAGTAATCACCTTGTGCATAGGCATTATGAATTTGAGAAATAGTAAGTTCATCTAATAAAATAGTTGAATTTTCCTTTTTAGGATTGCTACAACTCAAAATAAGGATTGATAGCAATAGTACCATTGAGGATGTTTTTTTCATAAACTTATTCTTCATTTGTAAACATCCATTGCATTCCGTATTTATCTTTTAGCATTCCGAAATTTTCATCTAAAGGAAATAGAACATTCCCATCTTTAGATAATTCATCAAAAGCATTTTTCTTAAATTCTGAATCAGAAAAATATACAAAAAGCGAAAAATTTGTTCCTTTAGAAACGGTTTGATTTGGGGGAGAGTCATCAGAAGCCTTAAAGTGGATATTTCCAGCTTTAAATTCAGAATTAAAAATTCTATTTTTTGACTCCTCAGGAAAATCTATTGGTGCATCACCAAATGTTTGTATTGAAACAATTTCGCCTTTAAAAATAGTTGCATAAAATTCTAATGCTTCTCTACAGTTTCCTGAAAAGACAAGGTAAGGGATTAAAGTTGCCATCGTATTTATTTTAAATTAAAAAGGTAATTTACGAAAATTTACATTCCCACCAGATAATATCAACCCAACTTTTTTATTGACAAATTCCTGTTTAGATTTCAATATTGCTGCTAAAGTAACAGCACTTGAAGGTTCAATGATAATTTTCATACGTTCCCAAATAAGTTGCATAGCTTCTACAATCTCTTCTTCGGTAACCCTGATAATTTTCTCCACATGGTTATTGATAATATTAAAAGTAATATCACCCAATGAAGTTTTGAGTCCGTCGGCAATGGTATCAGTAGTTAAATTGTACTCTATTTTGCCACTTTGTAAAGAACGATAAGCATCATCAACATTAATAGGTTCTGCACCAATTACTTTACATTTGCTAAAAGCAGTAGCACTCAAAGCTATTCCTGAAATCAATCCACCACCACCAACTGGTACTACAATAATATCTAACTCAGGGTGGGCTTCTAACAATTCTTTTCCTGCGGAAGCATTGCCCAATATCACATTAAAATCATTAAAAGGATGTATAAAAGTTGCACCTTTTTCTTGTTGAATTTGATTTGCTGTTGTTTCTCTGGCTTCTAGCGTAGGTTCACATTCAGTAATAATACCACCATAACCAAGAACAGCTTTTTTCTTTACCTCAGGTGCATTGCTCGGCATTATAATATAAGCAGATATATTTAAATTTTTAGCAGCTAAAGCCAATGCTTGTGCGAAATTACCGGATGAATGGGTAACAACACCTTTTCTTTTTTGTGTATCACTTAATTGTAAAATAGCATTGGTTGCGCCACGCATTTTAAAAGCACCCATTTTTTGAAAGTTCTCACATTTAAAAAACAACTCAGCTCCGGTAATTTTATTAATCATTTGTGATGTTTGTACAGGTGTACGATGAATATATGGTAAGATTCGTTGGTGACTTTGTATAATGTCTTCTTTGATATTCATTTAATCAAATTATTTAAATCTCAAAGATACAAATCTCAAGATATTGATAAATTGGTTTTGAAATTTGTGTTTGAGTTTTGGGATTTATTATTTGAAATTTATTTATGATAATCTTTTACTCCAGCTTTAATAGCCACAGGCAAATCATTTTCACGTGGTGGAATAGGGCATGAGTATTTATAATTATATGCGCAATACGGATTGTAAGCTGTGTTAAAATCAATTACTATTGTATCGTTTTCTGGAATCTCCAAATCTATATATCTACCGCCACCATAGCTTCCATTACTATTGGTCAAATCGGTAAAAGGAATAAATAAATGATTTTTATATTCAGGTTTTTTGATAAGATCTTGATTCTGATAAATATGAAGTTTCAGCTCCTTTCCATCAAGTGTAAATGTAGCAGTTCCATAGGTTTTATAGATAGGTTTTCTATCAGTGGTTGTTGGCATTTCAAAAAGTCTAGGGTTTTCTTCTAATTCAAATGTTGCTGTGACTTTATAAGTTGAATCTATAGGAAAAAAATGCAATGCAGTAAATTTTTTTAAATCTTCTTCGGTTAAAGGAGAGTCTTTTTCGTCAGCATATTTTGTGTTTAATTTATATTGAAAATCTTTGATAGATGCTGTATAATCATTAAAAATTTCTTTTTTTTGAGAACATCCTGTCAAGGAGATTAATAAAATTAATAAAAGGCTGAGTTTTTGCATAAATTCAAAATTTAAGACGAAGATAAGAATTCTTGCCTTTGTTGGTGTTTTTCACCAACAAACTTTAACTGTTGATGAAAAACACCAACAGCGACTAATTTTTTATTTAAAAATATTTTGTAGTTTTGATTTTGAAAAGAGATTTTCTGTTGCTTACAATAGGATTTCTATTAAGTTATCATTCTAGCGAAAGCAGGAATCAAATAAAAAACAATGATGTATTCAACGAAAACATGTGTCCAATATAAGATCTATTTATTCAGATCAAAACCGGTGTGTATATTTGTTTTAACTATCTAACTATAAAAAATAACAATACAATTTAAGCTCGGCAACTCGCCGAGTTTTTTATTTTTATGAAGTCGTGAAAGACAAATATTTGACATGGTAAAAAGAATATTACAATTATATAAAGACTCATTTAAGGGGCTATCACCAGAAATATGGTGGTTGGCACTTATAACCTTTATAAATAGAGCTGGAACAATGATAATTCCGTTTTTGTCATTGTACTTAACCAAAGATTTAGAGTTTTCATTACCGCAAGTAGGTTGGATAATGAGTGCTTTTGGCTTGGGTTCGTTTTTAGGCTCATGGATTGGAGGTAAGCTTACCGATAAAGTAGGCTATTATAAAATAATGTTTTGGAGTTTACTATTAACAGGATTTCTGTTTATAGGCTTGCAATACGTTACAAGCTTTTGGGGTTTTATGATTGCAATATTTATTATTATGACAGTAGCTGATACATTCAGACCGGCAATGTATGTATCATTAAATGCCTATAGTAAGCCTGAAAATCTAACAAGATCACTTACTTTAATTCGGTTAGCAATTAATTTAGGGTTTTCATTCGGACCTTTTATTGGAGGTTTGATTATAGCCGGATTAGGTTATAAAGGATTATTTTGGATAGATGGTCTAACCTGTATTTTGGCAATTATAATTTTTAAAATTGTACTAAAAAATAAAGCGTTAGTAAGAAAAGAAAAAGAAATAGAAGAAATTAACGTTAAGAGCTCCATTTTTAAAGATAAACCGTATTGGATTTTTCTAGTAATTGTATTTTTAATGGGCTTTACTTTTATGCAACTATTTTCTACCATGCCTTTATATTATGTAGATGTTTATAGTTTAACTGAGGTCGAAATAGGTTTATTGATGTCTATGAATGGTATAATCATTTTTTTAACTGAAATGCCATTGATACATAAATTAGAAGAATCTTCAATAAATAGAATTCAGATTATTTTTTGGAGTTTGATACTTTTTGCAGCTAGTTTTTTTGTACTCAATATTTCTGTTGGAATAAGTATCATAATAATTAGTATGATTATTATAACGGTGGCTGAAATGTTAGCATTCCCGTTTACGAATGCTTTTGCTATGACAAGAGCCGTTAAAGGAAAAGAAGGATTATATATGGCATTATACACTATGGCATTTTCATTGGCACATATTTTTAGCGCAAAAACAGGTATGGAAGTAATAGATAGATTTGGTTTTGATGCAAATTGGTATTTAATGGGTTTTTTAAGCTTAATAGCAGTTGTATTAAGTGTTTGGTTAAAACGGGTGTTGAAGTAGATTTTAAATATGAATAGTTGATAAGTCCTTGCTTCCTTGAGGATTAGTGAGATGAGAACAAGGTTTTTCTTGCCTTTGTTGGTGTTTTCACCAACAAACTTTAACTGTTGATGAAAACACCAAGCAGTGGCTAATAATTTAATATAGACCTGACAGGTTTTTAAAACCTGTCAGGTCTGATAACAGGAGTCGCTTTGTGGTGTGATAAAAACCAGAAATCGTAAATTTTACCTTAAAACTGAAAATTCAATTGACGATGACGTAAAAACTGTATGAGTTTGGGTTTTAAAATCTTCCTTTTTTGCTTTAAAAATATTAGGGACAAAAGTTTGCGGATTCAAATCAATTAACGGAAACCAAGTACTCTGAACTTGTACTTGTAATTTATGCCCTTTTTTAAAAGTATGAAATACGTCTTGTAATTTGATATTTACATCAGTTTGTTTGTTTGGTACAAAAGGTTCTGGTTTAGAAAAACTATTTCTAAATTTACCACGCATTACTTCACTACGTACCATTAAGTGATAGTTACTCAATTTTAAATGATCTTGCATACCTTCTTTCTGTTCTTCTATATCGGATGGATGTACATCAATAACCTTTACAATCCAATCAGCATCAGTACCTGTCGTGGCGACTTTTAATTTTGCCAAAATATCTCCAGCTAAAGTTAGATCTTCAGTTAAAATATCAGTTTCAAAAACCAATACATCAGGCCTTCTAGCAGCAAATCGCTGATCGTCAGTCATGTATTTTCTAGGTGTAAAAACTATTTTTATATCCTCAGAATAAGGGACAGGTCGTTTAATATCACTAATAAATTTAATAGGCTTGTTAGAAATTTCAGTATTTGTTAATTCTTGATTTTCTGATAAATACATTGTTTCTCTTACAACACCTTTTGGAGGCCAGCTATCATACATTTTCCATTGTTTTTTACCCGAATCGAAAACATAAGCTTCCGGTAAACCTGAATTTATAGTGCCATCATTTTTCAGAAAATGATTAAAGAACTTTGTTTCTATTTTTT